>JANMVB010000673.1:0-13677 GCA_031392305.1 Ferruginibacter sp. | reverse complement strand
TACGGATGTTATCTTTTTGATCATGCATGTAAACCATTGCTGGCTGATTTTATGAAAAAAGCGGATGCTGATATTATTGGTAAAAACTATAACGAAGGCAAGGATACCGGTGTAGATAATAAAACGCTGATTGTAGTGAATGAAGTAATCAGGTTTCACCCGATTGAATTGGTTGGCGCTGAATTAAGGCAGGCAATGACGGAGATGAAAGCGATTGGAGCAGGGGTGTAGCGCCCCCGACCCCCAAAGGGGAGGTCTTCGAGCAGTCTTTTGATTTGGCAAGTGACTAAGGAAGGTGGGTAGGTAGGCTTGAAAACAATTGATTTTTTGACAAATACTTTTAATGGATAAAACTTTAGATATAAATACTTTTAAAAACACCTCATCAGTAGATACATTGCGTTCAATGAATGCGAATGATCCATTGAGCTGGTCGAAGACCTCCCCTTTAGGGGACGGGGGCAACATGAGCTCTTCGAATAACTCTTCGGAACAAGATGCAGCTACTTTATCAGGAGAGAATGGAGGTTTGGATTTCACCGCTGCGGCCGCCCGCCTTAAAAACGTGATCATCCGTACCCCATTAATGTACAGTCACAACCTGAGCCGGCAATACCAGTGTAATATTTATCTGAAGAGAGAAGATCTGCAGGTTGTCCGGTCATATAAATTACGGGGTGCTTTTAATATGATGAGTAGCCTGCCGCAGGAACAATTAAAAAGGGGTGTAGTTTGCGCAAGCGCAGGCAATCATGCACAGGGCTTTGCATATAGCTGTAAAAAACTGAAAACAAAAGGAGTGGTTTTTATGCCGGTAATTACTCCCAATCAAAAAATCACCCAAACAAATATGTTTGGCGAAGAATGGATAGATATAAAATTGGTGGGTGATACTTTTGATGATTGTGCGGTGGCGGCAAAAGAATTTACAGAGGCAAATGGAATGACTTTTATTCCACCTTTTGATGACTTGAAAATTATTGAAGGCCAGGGTACCGTGGCACTTGAAATACTGGAAGATCAACCGGAGGTAGATTATATATTTATTCCTGTAGGTGGTGGCGGTTTAAGTGCGGGTGTGGGATCTTATTTTAAAACTTTCTCGCCAACTACAAAGATCATTGGCCTGGAACCGGAAGGAGCTCCCAGCATGTATGAAGCGTTAAAAGCCGGGCACCCGGTGGTACTCGAAAACATTGAACGCTTTGTAGATGGTGCTGCTGTTAAAAGAGTAGGCGACATTACTTTCTCTATTTGCAGGCAGGTGCTGGATGATATGCACCTGGTACCGGAAGGGAAAATTTGTACTACTATTTTAAAGTTATATAACGAAGATGCGATAGTGGTGGAACCTGCCGGTGCTTTGTCAATTGCTGCGTTAGATGATTATGCGGATGTGATAAAGGGGAAAAATGTAGTATGTATTATCGGCGGCGGCAACAATGATATTGACCGCATGCAGGAGATTAAAGAACGTTCACTTCAGTACGAGGGGTTGAAACATTATTTTTTAATTCGCTTTGCACAGCGGCCGGGTGCTTTAAAAGAATTCGTAAATTACGTGTTGGGGCCAAATGATGATATTACCCGGTTTGAATACATGCAAAAACACAATAAAGAAACCGGGCCGGCACTGGTGGGAATAGAATTAAAGTCGAGGGACGATTATAAAATGCTGTTGGAAAATTTGAAGAAATACCAGGTGAATTTTACAGAGATCAATAAAAATGACAACGTGTTTGGATACCTGGTGTAGAAATATACTGATTCGATTGTTTGCTTTGCTTACCTGCCATTTACACAGTGGGCTGGTATTATGAAAAATTGTTTGAAGTCTGTGTAATCAGTAGCAAAAAAATATTTTATTATGAGAGAAAAAACAGGATTATACGATCCGCAATTTGAACATGATGCTTGTGGTATTGGCTTTGTTGCAAATATCAAAGGCAATAAATCTCATCAGCATATTTCAGATGCACTCACCATATTGGAAAATATGGAACACCGTGGTGCCTGCGGTTGCGAAACCAATACCGGCGATGGTGCAGGTATTTTTATCCAGATACCCCACGAGTTTTTCTTTGATGAATGTGTAAAATTAGGCGTACACCTGCCTTCTTTCGGTAAGTATGCTGTGGGTGTAATTTTCTTTCCCAAAGAAATTAAACTCCGTGAAGAATGCAGGGATATTTTTAACAGGGCCGCAGAAAAACTGGGCCTTGAAATACTCACTTACAGAAGTATCCCGGTAGATACAAATGGCATCGGGCCAACGGCATTATCGGTAGAGCCTGTAATGGAACATGTATTTGTTGCCTGCCCGGATCATATCACCAACCCGATGGATTTTGAAAGAAAATTATTTGTACTGCGTAAGCATGCAAGCCATGTGATCAATAGCACTGTTAGAAAAGATGCCATTGGATTTTACATAGCATCTTTATCATATAAAACGGTGGTGTACAAAGGCCAGCTTACAAGCAGGCAGGTCCGCAATTATTTTCCTGATCTTAATAATAAAAGGGTAGTGTCGGCCTTTGGGTTGGTTCACTCACGTTTTGCTACAAATACTTTCCCTTCCTGGAAATTGGCGCAGCCATTTCGCTATATAGCACACAATGGGGAGATCAATACTTTGCAGGGAAACCTCAATTGGTTAAAAGCAAGTGAAAAAGGTTTTGAGTCACCATTTTTTAGTAAAGAAGAAATGGAGATGGTGTTGCCATTGATTACAGGTGTGCAGTCAGATTCTGCCTGCCTGGATAATATGATAGAATTGCTGGCACTTACCGGCAGGTCGTTACCGCATGTAATGATGATGCTGATACCAGAAGCATGGGATGAGGATGAGCGCATGGATCCTGCAAAGAGAGCTTTTTACGAATACCATGCATCACTGATGGAGCCCTGGGATGGCCCGGCTTCTATATCTTTTACTGATGGTAAAATTATTGGTGCCACACTTGATAGGAACGGTCTTCGTCCATCACGGTATTGCGTTACCACCGATGACCGGGTGATTATGGCATCAGAAACAGGGCCATTGCCCATTGATCCATCCTTGATAAAAGAGAATGGAAGGTTGCAGCCTGGTAAGATGTTTGTGGTGGATATGGAGCAGGGAAGGATTATTAGTGATGACGAATTAAAGAACAATATTTGTTCACAAAAACCTTACGGCGACTGGCTGAATAAATACAAAATAAGATTAGAAGAATTACCGGAACCAAGGGTAATGTTCACCCATTTGGAAAGTGACCAGATTTTTAAATATCAAAAAGCATTTGGATATTCCACCGAAGACCTGGATGAAATTATAGCACCAATGGCGCTGGATGGCAAGGAACCAATTGGTTCCATGGGTACGGATGTACCCCTGGCAATCCTCAGCGATCAGCCTCAGCATTTAACTTCTTATTTCAAACAGTTATTTGCCCAGGTTACTAATCCGCCCATTGATCCCATTCGTGAAAGGCTTGTAATGTCGCTGGCAACTTTTGTTGGTAACAATGGCAATTTGTTGGAAGAAGATCCATTAAGTTGTCATACCGTAGCATTAAAACATCCGGTACTTTCCAATCACGAACTGGAAAAAATAAGGAGTATAGATACAGGCGTTTTCCAGGCTAAAACTTTACAGATGTATTACCGGGCAGATGGCAAGCCGGATTCATTGAAAAAAGGGCTTGACAGGTTATGCCGTTATGCAGTAGATGCTGCAGAAGATGGGTTTGAAGTGCTGATTTTAACTGACAGGTCTATTGATTCAGATCATGCACCTATCCCCGCTTTATTGGCCACTGCTGCTGTTCATCATCACCTTATACGTAAAGGTTTAAGAGGTTTAGTGGGCCTGGTGGTAGAAGCAGGAAACGTTTGGGAAGTACATCATTTTGCCTGCCTGATAGGGTTTGGTGCAACAGCCATTAACCCATACCTCGCTTTGTCAACTATCCGTGATATGAAACTGAGCGGAAGACTTGAAACAGACCTGGATGTGGAACAACTAAAAAAGAATTACACCAAAGCAGTAAATGATGGATTATTAAAAGTGTTTTCTAAGATGGGTATTTCCACTTTGCAATCATACCAGGGCGCACAAATATTTGAAATTATAGGATTAAATAAATCAGTAGTTGATACTTATTTCACTGGTGCCATCTCCCGTATTGAAGGGTTGGGCCTGGATGAAATTGCAAGAGAAAGCCTGGCCAAACATGCCTTTGCTTTTCCTAAAAAACAAATACCGGTAGATCGTTTACCAGTAGGCGGTATTTACCAGTGGAAGCGAAAAGGGGAGTTCCATTTATTTAATCCTCAAACAATTCATTTACTGCAATATTCTACCCGGCTGAATGATTATGCCACGTTTAAAAAATATTCTAAACTGGTAAACGAACAGGGAGAAAAGGCCTGCACATTAAGAAGCCTCTTTCAGTTTAATCATCACCGCCAATCCATTTCAATTGATGAAGTAGAACCTGCAGAAGGAATCTGGAAACGCTTTGCAACCGGAGCAATGAGTTTTGGTTCTATATCGCATGAAGCACATAGCACCCTTGCAATTGCCATGAACAGGCTGGGTGGTAAAAGCAACACCGGCGAAGGTGGAGAAGATGAAATTCGGTTTACCCCATTGCCGAATGGGGATTCTATGCGTAGTGCTATCAAACAGGTAGCCTCTGCCCGGTTTGGTGTTACCAGTAATTATTTAACACAGGCAGATGAATTGCAAATTAAAATGGCGCAGGGTGCCAAGCCCGGCGAAGGCGGACAGTTGCCCGGCCATAAAGTAGATGATTGGATCGGAAAAACCCGGCATGCCACGCCGGGTGTGGGTTTAATTTCACCGCCGCCACACCATGATATATATTCTATTGAAGACCTTGCCCAGTTAATTTATGATTTAAAAAATGCAAACAGGGAGGCAAGGATAAATGTAAAGTTGGTATCAAAAGCAGGTGTGGGTACCATTGCTGCGGGTGTTGCAAAAGCAAAAGCAGATGTGGTATTAATTTCTGGTAATGATGGCGGCACAGGTGCTTCGCCGATCAGTTCTATCAAGCACGCTGGCTTACCATGGGAATTAGGACTGGCAGAAGCACACCAGACTTTGGTTAAAAATAAATTACGTAGCAGGGTTGTATTGCAAACAGACGGCCAGTTAAAAACCGGGAAAGATATTGCCATTGCAACATTGCTGGGTGCAGAAGAATGGGGCGTAGCCACAGCCGCACTTGTTACAGAAGGTTGTATTATGATGCGTAAATGTCATTTAAATACCTGCCCGGTTGGTGTAGCTACGCAAGACCCTCAATTACGGGAGCGCTTTACAGGCAATGCCGAGCATGTAGTAAACCTGTTTAAATTTTTAACGGAAGAGTTAAGGGAAATCATGGCGCAGTTGGGTTTCCGTACTATCAACGAAATGGTTGGCCAGGTAGATTGCCTCGAAATGCGGCAGGATATCAATCACTGGAAATATAAAAAGCTTGATCTGTCACCGATATTATATAAAGAGCCTGCCTCTATTTATACCGGCCTGTACAATAATCAAAAACAAGATCATGAATTGGATAATGTGCTCGACTGGAAATTGGTGGCGGCTGCAAAGCCAGCCCTCGAAGAGCAAAAGAAAGTAACTGCTTCATTCAAAATCAAGAATATTGACAGAACCACGGGCACTATTTTATCCAACGAAATTTCAAAAAGGTACCAGTCTGCAGGGCTGCCGGACGAAACCATACATTTTAAATTTACTGGTACAGCAGGGCAAAGTTTTGGTGCCTTCAATACCAAAGGCGTAACGCTGGAGCTGGAAGGTGATGCCAACGATTATTTTGGAAAAGGTTTAAGTGGTGCAAAGCTCATCGTGTACCCATCGCCGAGGGCCCGGTTTGTGCCCGAAGATAATATCATTATTGGCAACGTAGCTTTTTATGGTGCCACTTCAGGTGAGGCATATATCAGGGGTAAGGCAGGCGAACGTTTTGCTGTGCGTAACTCAGGTGCCAGTGCGGTGGTAGAAAGTGTGGGTGACCACGGTTGCGAATACATGACGGGTGGAAAAGTAGTGATACTCGGTGACACCGGTAGAAATTTTGCAGCAGGTATGAGTGGTGGTATCGCTTACATATATGATGTAAAAGGTACGTTCGATTTGCAATGCAATAAAGAAATGGTTGACCTCGATCCTGTGCCCGACGCAGATAAAAATGACCTTTACCAGATGATCAGCAATCACTTTAAATATACCAAAAGTTCAGTGGCAAAATTTGTGTTGGATGATTTCGATAACCAATTAAAAAACTTTATAAAAGTATTTCCAAAAGATTACAAAAAGGCATTGGCAAAAATACACCTGACTCCCAAAGGGGAACTTAAGTCTTAATAAAAATGGCGGGCTTTTAATTTTTATTGACCCGGCAGAAGAATATCTATTAAGCTTCATTGGCGTCGCACTCTGGTACTTTTATATCTATGGGGAACGTGGCACTTTTCGATTCAAAAGCCTTTGTATTTTTTCAGGTATTGATAATTGTTATACAGGAATAATATTGTGACTGGTTGCTTTTTATTTAAACACCATAATAGATTATTCACCTTGCAAAACGTAATGAAAGTTGCCCATTGGTATATCGTACAAGTGAGTGACACAACGATGTTGACCAATGCTTCTTAGCACGGACAATAAAAGAATGATTAAAAAAAGCAGCAGCATTTTTTGATACCCTCATTAAACAAGCATTATAAAAATATTTTTTAACCAAAATAACCTGGCTCCTTCATCTGCATAATTAATACTAATTAAAATTGGAGGAGCAGAACGACATTTTTATGGGTAAACCAACCGGCTTTTTAGAGCATACAAGAGAACTTCCTACAAAGCGTGCAGCACAGGAAAGGGTAAATGATTACAAAGAATTTGTAAACAGGTACACGGATGAAAAACTAAATCAGCAATCTGCCAGGTGCATGGATTGTGGTATCCCTTTTTGCCACAACGGCTGTCCGCTGGGTAATGTTATTCCGGAATTTAATGATGCGGTATATCGTAAAAACTGGAAGGAGGCTTATGATATACTTTCTTCTACAAATAACTTTCCGGAGTTTACCGGAAGGATATGTCCTGCACCTTGTGAAACCTCCTGTGTGCTTGGCATTAATCAACCAGCCATTACCATCGAAGAGATAGAAAAGCATATCATTGAAATTGCTTTTGATAAAGGATTTGTACAGGCGCAACGCCAGATATCCCGTACCGGTAAAAAGGTAGCCGTGGTAGGTAGCGGCCCGGCCGGCCTTGCTGCTGCGGCACAGTTAAATATAGTTGGCCACAGCGTAACTGTTTTTGAAAGAGATGATTTACCCGGTGGCTTGTTACGGTATGGCATACCCGATTTTAAACTGGAGAAATGGGTGATAGACCGCCGGATAAAATTGATGGAAGAAGAAGGCATTGTTTTTAAATGTAATGCCGAAGTAGGGGCAAGCATCAGCATCAGCGATTTGTTGAGAGAATATCAGGCCATTGTATTGGCCGGTGGTTCTACTGTGCCACGTAACCTGAATATACCGGGCAGGGATTTAAAAGGGGTTTATTATGCGATGCAATTTTTAAAGCAACAAAATCAACGGGTTGCCGGTAAGCCGGTATTGAGCGAAGATATTTTTGCTACAGGTAAAAATGTAGTAGTAATTGGTGGTGGTGATACAGGAAGCGATTGTGTGGGTACTTCCAACAGGCATAAGGCGGCCTCCATTAACCAATTTGAATTATTACCAAAGCCACCGCTTAACAGATCAGAAGTGATGCCCTGGCCAACATACCCCATGTTGTTAAAAACAACTTCATCTCACGAGGAAGGTTGCGACAGGAAATGGGCAGTGGCCACTAAAGAATTTATCGGCGATGAAAAAGGAAACCTTAAAGCGATAATGATGGTGGACCTGGAGTGGAAAACGGTGGATGGTAAAACGCAGTTTGTAGAAATAAAAGGCAGTGAAAGAAAAGTGCCTTGTGAACTTGCACTGCTGGCTATGGGCTTTGTGCATCCGCAACATGAAGGCCTGATCAATGAGCTGGAAGTTGAATTGGATGAAAGAGGAAATGTAAGGGCTTCCGAAAAAAATTATCAATCGAATATTTCAAAAATATTTACCGCCGGCGATATGCGGCGTGGTCAATCTTTAGTAGTGTGGGCTATAAAAGAAGGCAGGGATTGCGCCCAGAAAGTGGATGAGTTTTTAATGGGCCAGTCATTATTGGAAACTGCAGATGGCAATGCTATTTCGAGATATTTGGTGTAGATATTTGCGATGATATAAAATTACCTGGTACCAATTTATTACCTGCTGATTACCTGAACAACATTAATTACCTCGCTTATAAGGCTGGTGCGGTTACGTTGATTCAGGCATAAATTGTTTGAAAATAAAATAGTTAAGCTATCATCCTTCCCGCATCATTCTCCATTTCAAATTGTGAAATTCCTCAACATTATTGATCAATGCGTTGATTTTTATAAATGTTGGGTGCCTTTAATTATTTGTGCCTGCCTTCAGTTGCACAATATTGTTATGTAACTACCCTTCATAAATGGGTTATTGACGGATAATTTTTGTAGAAAATTATCTATAGAAACAAATAAAAACAGACTACAATAAAGGTTTTAAATTCTACTGACATTTGTATCAGATTAACAGAAACAAACCATCCAAACTTATTCAAAACTACATTTATGAAATCCCTTATCCCCCAATCAGACCACGAATTAATTAATCTTTACCTTGGCGGTAATTCCAATGCTTTTTCTACCCTTGTACTAAGGTATAAAAGCAAACTGTATTCTTCCATCTACCTATTGGTGAAAGATAAATACCTGGCAGAAGATATGTTCCAGGATGTATTTATCCGGGTAATTGATAAATTGAAAAACGGCCATTATAATGAAGAAGGAAAATTTTTGCCATGGATTATGCGCATTGCACACAATATGTGCCTGGATCATTTTAGAAAAGTGAAACGTTCACCATCAATAAAAAGCAATGACGATACAGACATTTTTGATACACTGAATTTTGCAGAGCCAAGTGCAGAAGATCGTATGATGGCTAGTCAAAGCCACGATCGTGTACGGAGGATGTTGGATCTTTTGCCGGAAGAACAGCGTGAAATTATCATCATGCGCCATTATGCAGATCTTACATTTAAAGAAATTTCAAGTTTAAAAAATATTAGTATTAACACGGCCTTGGGCCGCATGCGGTACGGTTTAATAAACATGCGCAAATTAATGGTAGAAAGGCAAATAGCTTTATAATCCCCATCCAATATTATAAACCAACACCCTTACTTATCTAAATCACATTGAATGCAAAGCTCCCGGCAACGGGAGCTTTTGTTTTAATATAGCGATACATTTTTTGGATGGCATTGTGCTTAGGCGGATAGCTTCCGCAGGTATACCAACGCATTTTATTACTGGCAGGGATGGTTTATCTTGTTCTTACGTTGTAAATAAAATGATTCTTTAATTCTTTTTCATCCTTTATAATTATATAAAAATCTTCGATAAATTTTGCCATCTGCTTTTTTGTTTTTTCTTCGCACAACGAAAAATTATTAATGATTGCCAATACCGCTTCTTCTTTTTGTATAAAAATATTGGCCATAGAGTCTACCTCTTCAAACCTACGGGCAAAGCCCCGGTATTGCCTTTCGGTTATATCAGTTAAACCCAGGCCATCTGTAGGTACAGCATACCGCGTATTTACAAAACCACTATAGTCAAAATCATAAGGAACTACAAAAGGCATTGCCAGGGTATCTTCTTTGGGCACAATCAATTTTACATTGTGATAATTGGGCACCGACCAATCTGTGTTGGCAATCATAAACTGAAACATACTTACCAGTGTCATTTGGTTCCGGTTGGTTCTTTCAGTATTAAAAACCTTGTTTTGTATCTCTTTGCATTTGTTTCTTTTAGCAAGGTCATCTACATCTTCAATTACGAAGGCGCATTGCGTGTAAGGTTTATGCTTCTTTTTACTGTCGATATATGTTACTTTCAGTAACCTTACTTTAAAACTCATTTCAGTAAAGAGGTTATAAATTTTATATACCAGGTATTCTTTCAGCGCATATTTTTCGTCGCCCTCTGTTTTACTGCAGCCACCTACCATTTTTAATTTTTTCAGTGTGGAAAGTACGGGGGCTTCAGGGGTTTTAAAATCGAGCATGAGCGAAGCCATATTACAGGTAATTTTCCGGGCTTTGCCTCGCTGCCTTACAAGTATTACTTCATTTATAGTTGAATCGCTACCGGGGAGTTTTAATGTAATGCCGGCTTTTTGAAAATCGGGATTAGTTTTATTGTTTAATAATTTCGGAATATCCGTAGTAAGTATTACTTCAATTTGCTGGTCATCTTCAAAAAAACTTTTTCTGCTAATACTTTGTGTTTGCGAAAATGAAACATAGCCCTGCACCAGTAGTAAAAAGCAAATAATAATTCTTCTCATGTAGCAAAGATTAAGTAGAAAGTTTGGTTGAATTTTTATATTTATAAAATTACAAATTACTGCTCAATCAATTTTAATCGGATGTATTCAAATTATCACTACAATGCTATCCTATACCAGTCGAAAGTTTACCTGGCACGCTGAATGTTTACCTGGTTAATTTAAAATCCGCTTCCTTTACATCCCTACTGTTGCCACCTATAAATATTTTAAAGTCGCCGGGTTCCGCAGCAAATTTTAAATTGTAATTGTAAAACTTCAGGTCGTTTTCAGAAATAATAAAACTTACTTTTTTTGACTCGCCTGCTTTTAATTCAATTTTTTGAAAACCCTTCAATTCTTTTACCGGCCTGGTACTGCTGCCTACCAAATCACGAATGTACAATTGCACCACTTCCTTACCTGTAGTGGTGCCGCTATTGGTAACTGTAACCGTAGCTGTAAGTACCCCGCCTGTTTTAATAGTGGATCTATCCATTGTGATTGCACTGTAAGTAAAATTGGTATAGCTTAATCCATACCCAAAAGGGTATAAGGGGTCATTGGACACATCTAAATAATTGGAACGAAATTTCTGAAACCATTTTCCTTCCGGCAGCGGCCGGCCAGTACTTTTGTAGTTGTAATAAATAGGCACCTGTCCAATGTTCTGTGGAAAAGTAGTGCTTAATTTTCCCGATGGGTTTACATCTCCAAACAATACATCTGCAATGGCACTGCCAGCTTCCGATCCGCCAAACCATACATTTAAAATGGCAGGTACATTTTCATGTTCCCATTTCAGTGCAAGCGGCCTTCCTGTAAATAAAACCAATACTACCGGCTTGCCGGTTTTAAGTAATGCCATCAATAAATCCTGCTGTGCCTGAGGTATTTCAATGTCTGTGCGGCTGCTGCTTTCACCCGTCATTTCAGCCGATTCACCCAGGGCCGCTACTACCACATCGCTTTCATTTGCTATGGCAACCGCTTCATCAATAATTTGTTGTGCAGTACGGCGGTCACGTTTAAACGCTTTACCAAACATGCCGGCCCTTTCTTCATATAAACTATCTGCATCCAGGTTGCTGCCTTTTGCATATAGTACTTTTGCTTTATCACCTACCGCAGCTTTTAATCCATCAATTACTGAAATAGCTTTTGAAAAATTTGCTGCAACGCTCCAGGTGCCCGGCATGTTTTCCTTGGCATCGGCCAGCGGGCCAATCAAAGCAATAGTGCCGGTTTTCTTTAAGGGCAATACATTGCCTTTGTTCTTTAATAACACAAAACTTTGCGCTGCAATTTCCCTGGCAGTTTTTCTGCTGGCATCTGTAAATATTTCCGTCCTTGCCCGGTTGGCATCACAATAACGGTATGGGTCTGCAAATAATCCCAACACATATTTTGCCTCTAGTATGCGGCGACAGGCTGCATCAATTTGTGCAATCGTGACCTTACCTTCCTGTAATGATTTTTTCAGTGTGGTTAAAAACCCTTCACCTACCATATCCATATCAATTCCTGCATTCATCGCAAGTGCCGATACAGTTTTCAGGTCACCCATACCATGATCAACCATTTCATTGATACCGGTATAATCTGTAACTACAAATCCTTTAAAGCCCCATTGCCTGCGCAGCACATCTGTCATTAAATATTTATTCCCTGTAGCGGGAATACCATCTACTTCATTGAAGGATGCCATCACGCTTTCTACTCCTGCGTCAATTGCAGCTTTGTAAGGGGGCATATATTCATTGAACATTCTCACCCGGCTCATATCAGTAGTGTTATAGTCCCTGCCGGCCTCAGCAGCGCCATATAAAGCGTAATGTTTTACACAGGCCATAATGTTATTATTTTTATAAACACCATTGCCCTGGTATCCCTTTACCATCGCAATGGCAATTTGCGAACCTAAGTAGGCGTCTTCTCCGGAGCCTTCCGAAATACGCCCCCAGCGTGGATCACGTGATACATCCACCATCGGGCTAAAGGTCCAGTTTATACCATCAGCACTGGCTTCCATCGCAGCAATTTGGGCGCTGCGTTCAATTGCATTCATATCCCAGGTGCATGATAAACCAAGTGGGATCGGAAAAACCGTTTCATACCCATGAATAACATCCATCCCAAACAGCAGTGGTATTTTTAGCCTGCTTTCTTCCACTGCCACCTTTTGAACAGCACGTATTTTCTCTACTGTTTTAATGTTAAACAAGCCGCCCACATTTCCTTCCCTTATTTTTTTTGCAATGTCAGAATTAGAAGCCTGCCCCGTAACAATATCACCAGAGCCAGGCAAATTCAACTGACCTATTTTTTCAGCCACGGTCATTTTTTTCATGAGTGCATCAATAAAGGGTTTCATTTTTGCATCCGTTTTTTGCGCATAAACATTTACGCTGATGCAAAAAAAAATGGCAATGATCGTTAGTGTTTTTTTCATGTGTTTATTGTTTGATTGATTATTGTCTGTTTGTTTTTTGTCTAAATATTTTTCTATTATTGAAATAATAATTCCTTTTTGTCCGAACTATTTTGCAATGCTCAACATTGTTGTGTCACTCACTTGTACGTTATACCAATGTGGAACTTTAATTGCGTTTTTAACTAAAGTACTCATTTATCCAACAGGTAAGGTTCAATAATTTTTTGCCAGATAGCATATCCTTTTGCATTCATGTGCAGGTTATCTTGTATAAAAATTTCCTGCATCACTTTTCCATTTTTATTAAACATTTTGTAATACACATCTATAAAGGCTGTTTGCTTTTTTGTTTTCAGGTATTTTTTTATCAGTAAATTTCCTTCCCGCATTTTTGGCCAAAGCCGCTCCCTGCTCGGGCTTGGTTTCATCGACACATACCCGATGGCAACATTTGGTAAACCGTTCCTTATCAATAAAAAAAGTTGCTTAAACCGGTTAAATACTATTTCAGCACTCACGCTGTCATTACCTGCAAGATCATTTTCACCACAGTAAATAATTATCTGTTTTGGCTGGTATGGAAATACAATGTCATTTACATAACGTATCACATCTGGTAAAGAAGAACCCCCAAAAGCACGGTTTACAATGGTATGTCCGGGAAAATAATCCTGCACATCTTTCCAGTTGGTGAATGACGAACTTCCAATAAAAAGTATGGCCTTCTTCGGCGGAAA
>JANMVB010000603.1:0-2471 GCA_031392305.1 Ferruginibacter sp. | reverse complement strand
GGCTCACAAAACCTTCATCTACACCACCATGACTGAAATATTTTGACGCCCCTTTTTTTACAATAAATACACCAAGTGCTGCGGCGCTGTCAATGTAGGGCGTAAGGCGTAATTGGGTCATTTGCTGCGATAACACTTTTGTAGATTTGCCCATCAAACTCAACTGCGTTTCTATAATATATTTCGCCAAATCAGTTGGGTTTGTCCATAACCCCGCCGCTGCCTGTTCGGGATATAAATGATACTTTCCTTTTACCGGCTTACCATCATTGTAATAGGCAGCGGCAAGCATTTTTTGTTTGTCTTTTGGTGGCGGCTGGGTGTAAAAACTGTTGGTCATGCTCAGGGGTTTTAAAACAGTGGCCCACATAAATTCGTGGTAAGCCTGCCCGGTAATATCCTGTATTACTAGCTGCGAAATAGTAGTGCCCCCACCCGACTACCGGTACTTTAGCGAAGGCTCAAAAGCAGAGCGAACGGCAGCAGTATTTGCCGGCTTTTTGCCATCGAGTATTTGTGCAAGCGTGGGGATGACAACTCCATTTTCATAACCCGGAAAGCCGTGGATAGTGAGGCCAGCCGTATGGCTTAACAAATTTGCCAGCGTTATTTTTTTACCTTTTGATACGGAATCGTAAGGAAATTTCCAGGTGGTGAGGTAGTCGTTAATATCATTTTGTAAGCTTAATTTTTTGCTTTGTACAAGTGTTAAAACTCCTACTCCATTTAAGGATTTACTAATGGAACCTGCCTGGAATAAAGTTGCCGTGGATACAGGATTTTTATCAGCATTGTTAGCCCAACCATAACCCTTCGCCCATTCAAGTGCATAATTGTTAATAACGGCAATGCTTACTCCATTGGCATTATAAAATTTCATTCTGTCTTGCAATGTAAATCCCGGGCTGCCTTCTATCTGCACCCATAATCCAAGGTCTTTTTCTACCTGCGCAATTTTATTTTCTACTTCAGGGGAATATTTTTTTTCCTGCGCACGTACAGCAATAAAGCCCGGTGCTGTAAATAATAACAGCAGTAAATAGGTGGAAATATGGATACTTCTTTTTTTCATTGTGATCGTTTTATTTGTTGGGGAGTTGATTAGAAATTTGGTAATGGCAAAATGAAATTATTATTTATACTAAAATAATCATGTTAAAATTACTTTCCTTCTCCCGAGTTTTACAATGCCAAACAATGGATAAAATAGGAGAAAGAATTTTTGTCCGGGCAGTGGAATTATGTGGTAAATCGTTGCATCGCCCTCTTGTACCAAATATCCATGGGGAACTTTAATTGCGTTATTTCGAAAATATAATAACCAGGTAATTTTAATCAAGTTACCTCCATGAATTGCCTTTTGTTTTTCGCAGTAAACAACCTATTTTCAATAAATAACTAACACAATTATGAAAAGAATTTTTTTATACTGCTTTATTTTTTTATTGGGACTCAATATTTCTGCACAGGATTTAAGTTTTTACTTACCCGGTGATATTACCTACAATGCAGCCATCCCCAAACCAAAAGATATCATTTATCATGAAGTAGGTGAGTGGCATATTACCCACGACAGGCTGGTAAATTATATGAAAGCCATTGCCACTGCTGCACCTGAAAGAGTGAAATTAGAAACCATGGGCTTTACCTATGAGGGCCGTCCGCAGGTATTATTAATTATTACCTCGCCAAAAAACCAGCAACGGCTGGAGGAAATTAGGCAGCAGCATTTACTATTAAGTAATCCATCAAAATCATCTGCTGTAAATATTGAACAAATGCCCATTGTTGTTTGGATCGGGCACTCCATTCACGGCAATGAGCCGAGTGGTGCCAACGCCTCTTTATTAAGTGCTTATTATTTAGCTGCTGCGCAGGGTAGAAATATAGATGAATTGTTAGAAAATGTGGTGATCCTTTTTGATCCTTCTTTTAACCCCGATGGATTGCAACGGTTTTCTACCTGGGCAAATCAACACAAAAGTAAAAATTTAGTATCTGACCCCAACAGCAGGGAGTTTAATGAAGTATGGCCCGGCGGAAGGTTCAATCATTATTGGTTTGATTTAAACAGGGATTGGTTGCCGGCAGTACACGTAGAAAGCCAGAACAGGCTGCATTGGTTTCATCAATGGAAGCCCAATATTTTAACCGATCATCACGAGCAGGGCAGCAATTCCACTTTCTTTTTTCAGCCCGGCGTACCATCAAGGGTTAATCCTTTAACGCCGGAAAAAAACCAGGAACTCACCGGTAAATTAGCAAAGTATCATGCAAAGGCATTGGATAAAATTGGCTCGCTGTATTTTACCAAAGAAAGCTATGATGACTTTTATTATGGAAAAGGCTCCACCTACCCGGATATTAATGGGGCCATCGGAATTTTATTTGAGCAGGCCAGCAGCCGTGGCCATGCAATGGAAACAGTGAATGGCATTTTAAGGTTTCCTGCTACTATTAAAAACCAATTT
>JANMVB010000545.1:0-5581 GCA_031392305.1 Ferruginibacter sp. | reverse complement strand
ATAGTAAATTATATTGGCAGAGCTGAATCTACATTCATTTATAGGTTAAAGAAACATTTATTGACGTTAAAGGCGCAGCATTCATTACGATTTGGCGATAATAATCGTGGCAATATAGAATTGGATTATACTTTTCCTATATATGGCAACCTAAAAGGTTATTTGCAATTTTTTCAAGGGTATGGAAATGCCATGATTGATTACAATCAAATTCACACAATGGCAGGCATTGGGATTGTTTTTGCTGGAACACAATAAAAAATGAATTTAAAGAACTGTTGGGAGTTAATTACTTTTAAAAAGCGTTGTGAGTATTTGATAATACTCACAACGCTTTTTTTAAAACAATCCTATAATTGAACTTATTGTTTGATGAACTGTAATTCCATACTTAGTTTAACTTCTTCACCTACCAAAACTCCACCTGTTTCTAATGCTGAATTCCAGTTTAATGCCCAGTCTTTTCTGTTAATTTTCCCAGTGATAGAAAAACCTGCTTTGGTATTTCCCCAAGGGTCTTTTGCCAAACCACCAAATTCAGTTGCTAGTTGAACCGGTTTTGTAACTCCGTGCAGTGTTAGCTCTCCAGCTAATTCGAATTCTCCTTCGCCGGTTTTTGTAAAACCAGTCGATTTGAAACTAATTTCCGGAAAAGATGCCGCATCAAAAAAATCAGGACTCACTAAATGAGTATCTCTGTCTTTGTTTCCTGTTGAAATCGAATCTGTTTTTCCTTTAAAACTGAAATCAGCATTTTCAAAACTATCAGAATCTGTTGCAACTGAAGCTTCAAAATCTGTAAACTTGCCTGAAACATTGGTAAACATCATGTGTTTTACTTTAAAACCAATTTCGGTATGTGTTGGGTCAATTGCCCATTTAATTTTTTGTGACATGTTATTTCGTTTTTAATTTTTTAGTAATAGGTTTTGTTTTTTTACTGCACAAAGGTGCTATTAACAGGTGTACAAAACCATTGAACTGGAACAAGAAATATAAAAGAATTGAAATATTAATACACAAATTTGTTAATACGCGGCACAAGGATTTTTTTGGAGAATGGTAAACCGGGGATAAATATTACGAGGCAATTTGAAGGTGGTAATATGCCAGAATTTTAGGTAGGAACCCTAGGTGATTATATGAAGATCGCAATACAAAAATTGAATTCGCAGCTTTCGGAACTGGTACCGATGCAAGCGGACAATTGATCAAACTTACAATTACGTAAAGATTTTAATTTACAAACTCACCGCAAAATTTGCCGAAGTTTTACTCTTTATTTCTTCCAGCGTTACCCCTGGCATTAAATCAATCAGTGTGAGGTTGCTATCAGGAAAAGCAAATACAGCGAGGTCAGTTATAATCATATCAACTGCCTTCATTGCCGTTAGTGGCAATGTGCATGATGGAACTATTTTAGGAGAACCATCATTGTTAGTATGTGTCATGGTGATGATTAATTTTTTGGCACCACTCGCCAAATCCATTGCACCACCAACACCCAATAATGGCTTGCCCGGAACAGCCCAATTAGCCAAATTAGCATGCGCATCTACTTCCAATCCTCCCATTATTGCCACATCAATGTGCCCACCTCTAATCATTGCAAATGAATCTGCACTATCAAAATAACTGCTGCCATTTAATGCAGTAACCGGAACTTTTCCTGCATTCACCGGGTAATCCATCGCACCTCCATCCCCCTGAGGTTCGGGCCCAACGCCAAGCATCCCATTCTCTGTATGCAAAATAATTCCATCTTCGGGCTTTATTAAATCAGCTACCAATGTAGGAATACCAATTCCCAAATTCACCACATCACCTTTCTTCAATTCTTTAAAAGCACGGCGGGCCATATTCATCCGGCCTTCATCTACTTTTTTCGCACTGTTTTTTACAGAGGCAGATGAACCCAAATCATCCAACGTTAAATGTGCCTGCACCAGGTAATCTACATAACATCCCGGTGTATGAATATGCTCCGGTTCAATTGCGCCAACCGGAACAATTTCTTCTACTTCAGCAATTACCAAATCAGCGGCAGTAGCCATTGCTTTATTAAAATTCTGCTCGGTCATTCTATAAGTGAGATTGCCTGCAGTATCCGCCTTCCATGCACGGATAAAAGCAACATTTGCATGTATCGCTTTTTCAAAAACAAATTCTTTTCCGTCAATGGTTTTTACTTCTTTATCTTTTGCAATTACAGTACCTGCACTTGTTGGTGTATAGAAGCCACCAATACCTGCACCACCTGCACGGATAGCTTCTGCCAGCGTGCCCTGTGGCAATAACTCATATTCCACTGCACCGGTTTGAGCTGCCTTTACTGCATCGGGGTTGCTGGTAAAAAATGAGCCAATCATTTTTTTTATCTGCCCGTTCAATAATAATTTACCACCGCCTAAATTTTGTTCACCAACGTTGTTGCCGATGTAAGTAAGGTTTCTTGTTTTAGTCTTTGCCAGTTCATGTAGCAGATGAACAGGATTACCCGTCATACCAAAGCCGCCACCAAAAATAATATCGCCATCTTTTACTTTTGATGCTGCTTCTTCTGCGGATATTTGTGGTACCTGTTTCATGTTGTTCTTACTTAATATTTTCTGATTTTTCCAATAGCTCAAATTCGGCTTTGAATAATGCAGGTTTTAAAATTGTTGTTGAATCAATTTCAAGTATTGCCCCTTCTATGTTATTATAAGGATTCCATTGCGGCAAACTATTGCTATTGGGGTTACCTGTTTTAATAAATTCTATCCAGTAAGATGACATGATTTTCTGTACATCATAATCATGTTGTTGCCAGGGCCGCTTCCACAAATGAAGTGTGTGCAATGCAAAAGGAACTTCTGATGTGTGAAACGCACCGTAATTAGGAAACCCGGGTTTATCAGTTGGAATATAAGCTGACTGATAAAGGAAAGATGGTTTGCTATTATACCCAGCCAGTAAATGTGCAGGCAGTGCTGCAAAACTCAGCAGGTTTAGCCGGGATTGGCTTAACTGTGCCTGTTCATTATTATCAGCAGGAAAAATTTTAAGATACGCTGCTGTATTGGTACCGTATTTTTCATTTGCCTGTTGTTTAAATTTTTCTGCTGTAATAGTTGGTTTACCAAATAATAATGCATCACCGGTTACCCAGCCAATCAGCAAGGGTACGTTATTGTGTTTGCCTTCTTTAAAATGATTGGTAATATCTGTTGGTAAAACATATCCATCTAATGTTAGGCCCATACGCATCATGCCCGGCGACTGAGAGGCTTTCAAAATTTCTTCTGCGGATATATTTCTTAGTTGATCAATATTGGATGCTCCTGTTTTTTTCTGTAGTTCAACGCCAATCGTTTCTGCATTGTTTAATGAAGCAGGAATCCGGTTACCTAATAAACCACCGCTTTGCAAAATAGCTTGCTGGAAAAGCCCCTTTGCTAAAGGAGAAGCAACCAAAGCATTCACACTTATGGAACCGGCTGACTGACCTGCAATGGTAACCTGGTGTGGGTTGCCACCAAACGCAGCAATATTTTTTTGTACCCATTGCAATGCTGCAACCTGATCGAGTAAACCATAATTGCCGGATGCATTGTTTTGTTCTTTACTCAATTCCGGATGCGCCATAAATCCGAAAGGTCCAACACGGTAATTAATACTTACAAACACGATTCCTTTTTTTGCCATTTCTTCGCCATCGTAAATAGCACATGCCGCCGAACCTGAACTAAAGCCACCGCCGTAGATCCAAACAAATACAGGTCTTTTTTCATTTTTATTTTTTGCACCTGTCCAAACATTCAGATACAGGCAATCTTCACTCAAAGGTTCTGGTGGTGCAATAAATTCTTCTGACCAGCATAAAAAAGGTACTGGCTTAGGCTGATATGGACTAGCGGAAAATGTGGTGCATTGCTTAACTTCTTTCCAGTCGGCAGCAGGCTGTGGGGCTTTCCACCGCAATGATCCGGTTGGTGGTGCAGCGAAAGGAATGCCTTTAAAAATATTTATTTCTTCATGAATGGTTCCTGCAACCAGTCCATTTATTGTTTTAACAGTTTGCAGTTGGGCTGTTAATAAATTACTAATCAGAAAAAAGAGCGTTGCAGTAAAAAATGTTTTATTGAATTGCATGTTGTTAGATTAAGCCAGGTAAAAGAATACAGTTTTTTCTTAAAAGCTGTCTAAAAATGATTTTTTTGGTAACCAACTGAGGTATTTCATAGCGGCGACATTGGCGACGCTCCGTTCAACAGTTGTACAAATGGCATCATTGACCTTATAACAAAATCTTTAAAACTAAATTTAGCCAGCTTCTTACATTATTTTTTATAAAAGTGTTCAATATTTTGCTGCATTACATCCGCATTCACTTTAATTGTTGTACTGATACTTATCGCATGATTTAATGCAGTACCTGTATTAATGATCATTTGCGGAATAGCATTCCATTCTAATATCCATGCTGTAGCATCTCTTTCATTTACATGAACCAAACTTTGCAACTGCTGCGATTGTAAGGTGGCATTTAATCTTGCCAATGCTACTAATGCTTCGCATAATACAGGGTTATTTTTATGCGGCATTGCACTGCTCTTTCCACCTTCCACACTTTCCTGCACTTCATTAATTTCTGTTTGGGAAATTACCAAAATATCTGCACCCATTTTTCCTAAAATACCGGTAAGCATAGCCAGCCAGTTAGTAAATTCACAAAGGTTATCTCTTTGGGTATGCCATGATGAAGCAGCCTGTAATTTTAATTCATTGGCCAGTGCTGCAACTACTGCTGTTGCTTTATCCGGATAAGAAGATAATGTTCCTGCTGCACCCCCTAACTGAACTACCAGTAATCTTTTTCTAATCTCAGTTAACCGTTCTATTTGTCTTTGCAATGGCTGTAACCATGCATTGATCTTTACTCCAAAAGTTACTGGTATAGCCTGTTGCCCACGGGTACGTGCCATGCAGGGATTGTTACCGTGCTGATTTAATAATTGTGCAAGATTTTTAATAAATGTATTTGTTCTTTCTTCTATTAAATTAACAGCATCCCGTATCATCAAAACTTGTGCAGTATCCATTGTATCCTGCGATGTACCACCATAATGCAAATGCTTTTTTACTTCGTCTGATAAATACGATGTTGCAATTGATAATAAACTGATAACCGGCACACCGTTTTGTAATGTGCCTGCTGCTAAATCTTCCGGATTGATATTTAGTTTGTACAGTACATCATTTATTTCATTGGCCGCTTCTCTGGGAATAATACCAACACTTGCCTGTGCCCTTGCAAGAGCCATTTCAAACATCAGCATTCCATTAATCAGTGCTTCA
Organism: Ferruginibacter sp.; assembly: GCA_031392305.1. GTDB lineage: Bacteria > Bacteroidota > Bacteroidia > Chitinophagales > Chitinophagaceae > Ferruginibacter. Next base: position 241 of record JANMVB010000545.1, on the reverse strand, counting down.
TCTGAAACAAGCTGAAGCATTTGTTCATCTCCCAAATACTTTGAAAATATGGTTGATTGATAATTCATGTTTTAAAACTACATTAAAATAACCGGGTTCATTTATTGCAAAATACTTCCCTTCGGTTGTTAGTTAACTTTCCAAATCTGTATGATCACATTCCCGGGATTTCTTATTCCCTTTGCGATAAATACCGATCTCGTTAGCCAGTCATACTTACCCTTTGCCGTTTCAAATACCG
>JANMVB010000538.1:0-14642 GCA_031392305.1 Ferruginibacter sp. | reverse complement strand
GTAATACATTCAAACAAAGAACAGAACCACCGCTTTAATACAGTAAAACAATTTAAAGAAGGCAATTACCGCTTTATCATTGCAACAGATATTGTTGCAAGAGGTATTGATATTGCAGAAGTAACCCACGTAATTAATTTTGATACCCCCGAAGTACCCGAAAATTATATACACCGTATTGGCAGAACAGGTAGAGCAGATAAAAAAGGGATTGCCATCACCTTTATAACTGAAAAGGAAAAACCATTGCAGGCCGCAATTGAAAGCCTGATGAAATATCAAATTCCCATGCTACCATTACCGGCTGAACTTATCATCTCCGAAGAATTAACGGATGAGGAAAAGCCAACAGTGTTTATGAAAATCATCCAGGTAAAAGCCCCGGCAAAAGAAGACGTAGGCCCGGCCTTTCATGAAAAATCAGCAAAAAACAGTAAAGTAAATTTTATTGTAAAAAAGAAAGACAGGATGATGAAAAAATATGGTAAGCCCATCAGCAGGGGGCAAAAGAAATAATAACTGATTGTATTGAATAAAGTTTGCACCTTTTTAATAAGATGTAGCTTTTGAAAAGTATTTAAAAATCATTTTATATTATTTTTTTAAGAATTGTAATGTACTTGCATCCTGTTCAGTAAATTGCGTACAGTTTTGCACATCTTACGCAAGGGTTGAAAAATTCCACCTCAAAAAGTACATGAAAAAAAAGTCTCCAACTGATAGCGAATTTATCAAGTCTATCAACCGTTTTCAACTTTTATCGCTGGCTACAAAAGAGGGCATCTGGGAATATGATTTCAATACCAAAGAATCATTTTATAATGATGGCATCACAGAACTGTTTGGGCATGGCTATCCTGAACTTGCTGATAATAATACCTGGTGGCGCAACAATATTCACCCGCAGGATAAAAACAGGATTATTAATGCACTGGATGAATTGCTGGATGGAACTGAAACAGTATGGTGGGGTAAATACAATTTCAGGTGTAAGGATGGTAGCTACAAATTAATTCTCGACAGGTTATTTGTAGTGAGGGATGCCGATAAAAAGCCACTACGCCTGATTGGTACCATGCAGGACCTTACAGAACTTGACAGCATTGAAGTTGAGTTTGAAAAAATCCGTAAAGAACACCAGCAGATTTTGCACAAAGCTGTTTTTCATGCCGAAGAAAAAGAAAGGCAGTTAATAAGTGAAGAGTTACATGAAAATATTAACCAGGTACTTGCGGCCATTAACCTGCACATAAGCCAGGCTAAAAACCATGTGAATGATACCGGTATGGCCTGGCTGCAGGAAGCACAGAATTTACTGTTTGAGTCAATCTCCGGCGTAAGGGTTTTATCTAAAAGACTTTCGCCTGTTTCATTAAAAATGCTTGGTTTAAAAATTGCGCTGGACGAATTACTAACGGCCATAAAAGATAATCATAAAACCGGTTACACCTTGCTGGTAGATAACCTGGATGTAACAAAAGTGGATATCGATCTTGAAACTGCTTTTTTCAGGATAGCCCAGCACCAGTTGATGAATATAGTTGAACACGGCAGCGCTACACATATTAATGTTAGCGTAAAAGTGCAGGGCGAAAAAATTAAAATGAACATCACCGACAATGGCAAAGGCTGTAACCTGAAAAACCTTCATTACGGTAATGGCATATCCACTATTCAACAGATTACTGAAACTTTTGGAGGAACTTTTAATATTGAAAGCAGCCTGGTAAATAAAGGGTTTACGCTGGAGGTGATTATATAAATGGAAGTAACCAGCGGCAAAAGTTTACACCTTATTAAAAAGGTGTAAACTTTATTTATAAACTGTAGGTAAAGATCCACATAGGTATGACGTACAAGTGAGTGACACAACGATGTTGCCTTGAAATACTTCTTAGCCCGGACAAATATTTTTTTTAAATGCTCTATTCTAAAATGTAATTATTGGAACATAACCTGCTGGGGCTTTTTAAGGAATATCCACATCTTGCCATTGTTATCAGCATTTGCATCAGCATTCTTATTGCCGTCTCGGGCATACTACCCAGCTTTTTTATAACGGCAGCCAATATATTATTTTTCGGATTTTGGTATGGTACCCTTATCTCTTTTTTGGGAGAAGCAATCGGCGCCGGGATTGCGTTTTTATTGTACCGCAAAGGCTTTAAAAATAATTCTCAAAAACTAATTGAAAAGTACCCGAAATTAAAACGCCTGTTATCGGCTGAAGGGCGGGAAGCTTTTTCACTTATATTTTCGCTGAGGCTGATTCCATTTGTACCTTCCGGGTTAATCACTTTTGCTGCGGCCATTGGCAGGGTTTCATTGATAATATTTTTTATAGCAAGCTCGTTGGGTAAAATACCGGCGCTGTTTATTGAGGCATGGTCGGTGTATGAGGTTACTGAATTTGGCTGGCAGGGCAAACTTATTTTATTAGTAATAGCGGTGGGTTTGCTCTATTATTTTTTAAAGAAAAGGAAGCAGGCAGAATGAAAGAAACCCATTGAGGTTTTATCCTGCCTTTTATTGTGACCGAAAGGTGAAAATAGCAACAAAGTAATTTTATAAATGTTGGTGGTAGATATTTGAAAAATCATTTTCCGGTGTATATTACTATATTTATATATCACAATTATGAAGAATCTCATTGCCATCCGGCTTCATATCATATCAATGCTGATTGAAGGGCTTTCAAAGGCACTTACCTATCATAATATCAACCATACACTTGATGTAACGGTGCAATGCCTTGCCATTGCAAAGGCTGAAGGCATTACCGATAAACAAATATTACTGGAGCTGCAGGTTGCAGCCCTTTACCATGATACTGGTTTTTTGTATGTATATAACGGTCACGAGGAAAGAGGTTGTGAAATAGCCCGGGAGGAACTGCCAGGTTTTGGATTTAATGAAAAGTCGGTTAAAAATATATGCGAACTGATAATGGCAACTAAAGTGCCGCAGGCCCCACGGAATAAATTACAGCAAATTATTTGTGATGCAGATTTGGATTACCTGGGCAGAACAGATTTTTTTGAAACAAGCAATAATTTACAGCGGGAATTAACAGCATATAATTTAATTTCAAACCCACAGGATTGGGAGCAAAAGCAAATAGACTTTTTGCAAACACACCAGTATTTTACGAAAACTTCCCGGGCAAAGCGAACGCCGGCAAAAACGAAATTAATCATGCGGCTGTTAAAGCTTAAAAATGCTGAAACGAAATAATTATTATTTGAAACTACCTGATGAAAAAAAAAGTATTCTGGTTAAGAACATTGAATGTAAGATCTGATGAGGGTTGGTTGGTAAAAAAGCTTTTTCTGCTCCAGTTTTTCCAGGGGGCAGGTATTGCATTCTTCTTTACTGCTGCATTTGCCTTGTTTCTTGCACACTTACCCATTACCGAACTTCCATACGTATTTATTTATTCTTCCCTTTTGTTGTGGGTTACGGGCTTTGTATATTCTAAAGTAGAGCATAAATATAATATCAGCTCCCTGGCAATTATTGTTACGGTTTTTATGATTATCAGCATGCTGCTGTTCAGGCTGGCATTTCAATTTATACATGCAAACTGGTTTTTGTACTGGATGCTTGCCTGGTTCAATGTGCTGTACATGCTCAATAATCTTGAGTTTTGGGGAGTGGCCTCGCTGCTGTTTGATGCCCGCCAAAGTAAAAGGCTTTTTGGTGTTATCAGTGCCGGTGACATACCGGCAAAATTTATTGGCTATACCCTCGCCCTTTTTACAGTAGAATATATTGGCACTATTAACCTGCTATGGGCCGGGGTTGTTTGTATGCTGGCATCTATCCCTTTTTTAATAAGCATTAAAAACTCAGGCAAACTGCATGAGGTACATCATAAAAAAAAGCATACCGAAACCCATAGTGTACAAAAGGTTAGCAAGATCGTTAAAAAATTTACGGGCAATACTTTAATCAGGCGGTTGGCAACCCTCAGCATCCTCATTACCGGTAGTATCATGATCATCAATTTTGCGTTTTATGCAGGTGTAAAAGAAGCTTACACAGATGATGTATCGCTTGCAAAATTTATAGCGCTTTTTCTTGCTTTTGTGCGGATTGCAGCCATGGTGGTTAAGATGATATTTACCGGCCGCCTGATCAATAAACTTGGCATCATCCAATCACTTTTAATAACACCGTTGGTATTGCTGCTGCTGCTTTGCGTTATTATACTCAGCCAATACATATCAGGGCCAACCAAAATGATTATTTATTTATTTGGTGCCACTTATATATTGGTAGATATTTTACGCTCGGCTGTAAACTCACCGGTTTTTTTAACCATCATGCAGCCACTCTCCCACCACGACAGGTTGAGGGCGCATACAATTGTAAAAGGGATAATGGACCCCTTTGCATCTTTAGTAGCGGGTGTGCTGCTGTTATTATTAATTCACTACCAGCAAAAAGTAGATCTTCTAACAGTTTCTTATTTCATGCTTTTTATTTGTATCATCTGGATAATTGGCATTTACCGGGTAAACAGTGAGTATTTAAAAACCATCGTTAAAACAATCAGCAGCCAGTATTTTAACCGTGAAAATTTTTCTATTAACGATTCCGGAACACTTGAATGGTTGAAAGAAAAAGTAAAAACCGGCACCGAAACAGAGGTAGTAAATATTTTAAACATGCTGTACAGTGGTAACAAAATTATGACGGATGACCTGGTGAGTACAGCTTTGCAACATCCATCTGAAAAAGTAAAAACAGCCATATTAAAACTGGTGCAACATAAAAGCTTTTCAGCAGCCGAAGATTATTTGCTGCCTTTATTACAGGATAATAACAGTGCTGTAATAGTTGCAGAAACAATAAAAATTTTATGTAAAAATGGTGTGGATAATGAAATAATATTACCCTACCTGGATGATGACAATGTGGAAATAAGGAAGTCTGCACTGGCAGGTTTATTCTTTTACGGATCAGGGCAAAGTAAAAAACGGGCATCATCCATTTTAATGCAAATGATTGCATCTGAAAATATAGATGACAGAATAATTGTTGCAGAAATATTGAATAACCAGGATAATTGCAGCCACACAGATATGATACTTCAACTAATGAATGACCAGGAGGCAAGGGTTAGGAAAATTGCATTTTTAGCAGCAGGTAAATCAGGCAATGAATTGCTGCTACAGCAATTAATTAATAGAATAGATACAGATGAAACTGCCATCATTCAACCGCTGTTTATGGCTGGTGAATTATCATTGCCCTATATACTTGCTTACATTACGAGCAGCAAGGCTACCCGGCACCAGAAAGAAAAGCTGATACTTATTTGTGGTAAAATAGGTGGCGCTACTGCACAAAAAAACCTGCAAAATTTACTTACCAGCCATCCTGAAGAATACATGATTATTATTAAAGCCATGTATCGCAGTCATTATAAACCCAAAACTGCTGACCAGCATATTTTTATATCCATTGCAAAAAAAATGTTGGCACGCAGTGCCGGAATAATTTATATGCAAAGCAGCTTGTTGCTCCACAAAGAAAATTACCAGTTGCTAACGAATTCTTTTTACCTGGAATTAAATGCCTTAAGAGAATCATTGCTATACCTCTTTGCACTTTTGTATGACAGGCAACATATTAACAGGGTAAGAAAAGCCTATGCTACAGGAAAAAAAGCAAGCATCATCAATGCAATGGAGATAATTGATATTACCGTACGCAAGGATTTAGCCAATCACTTCAATACGATATTTGAGCCGGGAGATATTTCGGAAAGGTTGCATGATGTAAGAAATATTTACCCGGTTGAATTATTTGAAAAGGTAGAGCAGGTGCTGGTAAGGATATTAACAGAAGAAACAAGGCCTTACAACCACTGGACAATTGCCTGCGGTTTATATACCTCCAAAAAGCAACAGCATCATATAGATAATGCCCTGATAAATAAATATACATTAGCAGAAAGTTTGCTGCTGAGAGAAACTGCATTTTATGCTTTATAAATTAAGAAAATAAGCAAACTTTTTCAATCTCATTATTACAGTTTACTTATTTTAAACACTGCAAAATATCTATAAAACTTATTTTATTTTTTATTCAAATATTTTAACTTTATAAAATGTCTGCAAACTCCACTCAACAATTATTGCTGCTCGAAAAAGTATTGCTGCTAAAGTCGCTCAGCATATTTAAAGACACACCAGAAACTACATTGGCCGAGCTGGCGCCCTTAATGCAGGAAGAAGAAATTGAACAAGGCAGTGTGATTTTTGAGGAAGATGAACCAGGCGATTGTATGTATATCATCCTTTCCGGAAAAATACAAATTCATAAAGGAAAAATAAACCTGGCGGTACTAAATGAGAAGGAAGTTTTTGGTGAGCTATCCTTATTAGATGCCGAAACACGAAGCGCCACTGCAACTGCAAAAACCGATTGCATTTTATTTAAGATTGACCAGGAACCCTTTTATGAACTCATAGATACGAGGCCCGAAGTTGCCAGGGGTTTTATAAAAATTTTGTGTAACCGGCTGCGGCAGCTAAATGAAAAAACTGCAAAAGGAACGTTGTAATCCGGATGGTTTTATTTTATTTTCCAAACAGTGAAGCATTGGTCATCCCGAAATTCGGGATATCGCAAATACATTTTTTGAACAAGCATTTTATCAATGCTCATCATCGTTGTGTCACTCACTTGTACCGCATATCTATGGGGAGCTTTTCCTGCATAATATCAAAAAAAAACGGGAAATAATTTTGTTTTAAAGCCGCCGGATAATGATTGTTATTTTTTAACCTGCTAAAACAGTTGCTTCAATCATTTCAAGATAAACTTGCTTTTGCTTTTCTCTTAATTTTTTTGAGGTGGAGGTAAAGTAATGGTGCTGTTTAAAAAATTTAACCTGTACCTGGTTCCAGTCATTTTCCGAAACAACAATTTGTTTAGCTTTTAATTCTAAGAATAAGCTATAACTTATTTCAAAAAAATCTTCCCTTCCCAGGTAATCGAGGTCAGCATCACAAATAATTTCTTCAAGTTTGGTAAGTGGCGTTTGTGGAATTTTAGTGGCTTGTATCAGGCCACATACAATGCCAATTTGTTTATCTGTGAGATCAAATGCTTTCAGATTTATTATTGCCAGGTTACATCCGGCATCTTCGTGGTCTGTGTACGCAAAAAGAAATCCGCTATCATGGTATAGGCAGGCTATTCTTAAAAGGTATAAATCTTCTTCGCTGGTAATATTTTCGTTCAGCGCAATACGCTCAGCCTGTAGCTCTACATCAATGGTATGATGTACACTATGATAATATAAATCTTTAGATAAATTTTTATCCAGGTAGGATAAAATTTCTTTCCGAATTAGTTCAAAGTTTTTCTGTGCAAGCATATATTTTACAAGTATAATGAAAATTAATTTATTGTACAATTCGATTCATTATCAAAAGATAATAATTGTAGAGCTGTTTTAATATTAATGAATAGTGTTGAATTAAATTTTAAAAAAGGTTATTTAGATTATCCAATCAACGCTAACATACGTATAAAACCCAGGGGCTTATCCTTGCCTGTCGATTGATTAAACGTTATTTCAGAAAAAATATTCGATACCAATAACTAGTGTTTGAGCTGGGTGGAGCATGTAGAAAATAATTTTACTATACATGAGATGCTGACCTAATAATATTTAAAAATGAAAGTATAAAAGGTTTTAATGGATGTCGCTTAATTTAAAGTTATACCGCAATTAAATATCCACATAGGTATAAAGTACAAGAGGGCGATGCAACGATGATCCACAAAGTTTCTAAGCCCGGACAAAAAATCATTTGAAAAATTTAATGAAAAAGGATTATTATTCTAAAAAAAATTACATTATTGTTATATATTTAGACTCCAATTCTTTCCGATAAACATTTTTGAAAAATCCTTTCTTAAAATTAATTGCAACTCAGCACTTTTTAATTGCAATTTTCAATTTAGTGCAAAAGTTCCCAGTATTAATTTGCTTTTTGCCTGTTTGAAAAATCCTATGAATAATCAGCTAAATAATTGTTAAGCACAAGCATTTTTAAACAATTTATTCTTTATGAGACAGCAACCTGCATTTATCCATTTAAAAGGTATTGTGTTATTATTTTTACTATACTTTTTGGGGGGGGGCGCATTACATGCCCAGCAAACTATCATCAAAGACTATGTGCTATTTGGGGGCAACGGTACCTGCCCACGTGACCCTTTTCAAAAAGGGCCATTGTCACCCGGTTGTGCTGTGCAATTATCTTCAGCCACAAACATACAAGGTGGATCCATAGGCAGTTACCGGCTGGTAAAAACTACCGGCAATGCTACTATGAATACAAATATTTATAGTGGTGGTACCATAGTACTTGCAAACAGCAACCAGGTTACAGGAAATATAAGTGCAGCAAATTCCGCTGGTTTAACAAGTACAATACTTTCTGTTGGATCCAGTGCAAATATTGGGGGTAATATTGATGTAAACGGAATAATCACCATTGGCGGGGGCACAGTTACTGGTAAAATTACCAACCCTATTGGTGCCTCTTATTCAGGTCCGGCACCGGCTGGTGGATTAGTAAAAGGACCACCATCTTTACCGGTACTTCCGGCAATGCCAGCCATTACCAATTTTCCTGCAGGGGGTGTAACCAATATCACGTCAACAAAAACAATAACACCGGGTTCCTATAATAATATCACTCTTACGGGAAATAAAACACTTACATTATCAGGTACCGGTGTGTATGTTTTTAATTCAATCAAAAATTCAGGGAGCTGCAATAATTTCGTATTCGACTTTAAAAATGATCCCACCGGCACAATAAAAATATATGTGCATGGCGATGTAGAATTTAATAAAGTGGCAGCAAGTCTTAAAAATGGCGGAAGTGCTTCAAGAATGTATATGGAAACGCATGGCACGGGTTCTACATCGCCAAATGGTACAGTAGGATGGAGTATAGCCAATGGTTCATCAGGCCCCACTTCAAAATGGCTGGGCACTGTATGGGTACCTTATGCGGCAATAAGTATTGGTGCCGGAACCGGCTCCGCAGACCTTACTGGTGCGCTATGGAGCGGTACGCAGGTAACGGTACAATCTGGTGTTAAGATTAACTACGCACCCTTTAATACATGCACTACACCTAATGTAAATGCAGGCCCGGACAGATCATTGGAATTTGGCATTCAAACAATATTGAATGGTTCATCAACTACGGCCGGGGCCTCGTTTAGCTGGCAGGCATTAAATGGTGGGGTAATAAATTCAGCAACAAATACGGCTGATATTTCTGTTTCAGCGGCTGGTACTTATGTGCTTACAATAACCGCAAATAATGGTTGTACTGCAAAAGATACTGCCCTTGTTACCGGTAAAGTAAATAACCTGATCGGATCTGAATTACAATCAGTATTTCAAAATTATAATCCAAGCGACCCACCTTCTCCATTTTTTGTAATACAGAATGACAGCATAATGATTGATGTGATTACTATACAGGGTAAATACAATGATGCATTGAACCTGTTAATTACACCTGCTTATGGGTTAACAAATATTTTAAGTAATGGCAACAGTAATTTTATTATTACAGGCTTATTTGCGATTAATAAATTGCCTTTGTTGAATACACTGGATTCTTTGATTGTTTACTGCCGGCCTTATTATGCTGCATTCAATAATAGTGGAATTGCATCTTCTGCAGGAGATACCTCTGTACGTGCCAATCTTGTAAGAAATGGTTACAACCTTACAGGTGAAGGAATTAAAGTAGGCATAATTTCAGATAGTTATAATACCATACTAACTGCAACAACCAACCCAATTACCAATACTGCCGCACAGGATGTTGGAAATGGCGATTTACCTGGTGCAGGAAATCCAAATGGAAATATCAAGCCTGTAAATGTGCTAAAAGATTTTCCTATAAAACGATCTGATGAAGGCAGGGCCATGCTCCAAATAGTTCATGACGTTGCGCCTAATGCAGAATTATTCTTCAGAACAGGGTTTATTAGTGCCGGTGATTTTGCTGTTGGTATCCAGGAATTGCAACAGGCAGGTTGTAATATTATTGTTGATGATGTAACTTATATCACTGAACCATTTTTAAAGGACGGCGTAATAGCAAATGCCGTAGATGCAGTATCTAATACAGGAGCTACCTATTTTTCTGCAGCAGGTAATTTTGCGGGCAAATCTTATGAAAATTCTTATAATCCTGTACCGGCACCGGGGGGACTAACGGGTACAGCCCATGCTTTTGGAGGAACGGATGTATTTCAAAGTGTAAACCTGGAGCCCGGAAATTACACCATCGTACTTCAATGGGTAGATGATATTTATTCTCTCGGTCAAACATTGAATGGTGGCACTAAGAATGACCTGGATATTTATTTAACACCCAATACTGATGGTACTGCACTGGTAGGGTTTAACAGAAATAATACCAATGGGGATCCGATAGAAATATTACCCATTACAGTAACCAGTTCTACCCAAACTAATATCCTGATTACAAATAATACTTTAGGCATTAATCCAGCACGCTTTAAGTATATAGTATTTCGTGGCAATATTGTATTCAATGAATACTCAACCGGCAACTCGACCCTTGTTGGGCAGGCGAATGCGTTGGGTGCAATAGCAATAGGGGCTGCAAGGTACGATAAGGCCCCACCCTTTACCGGCCCATTAACAATAGAATTCTTTTCGTCAATAGGCGGAACCTTTGTTAATAATACACAACGAAATAAACCGGAATTAGTAGCACCAGACGGGGTTAATACAACTGTTAACCTTGGTATAGATTATGATAACAATCTATATTCAAATTTCTTTGGCACTTCAGCAGCAGCACCTCATGCAGCAGCAGTTGCAGCATTAATTATGGAAGGCAGGAAAACGTTTTTAAATCAACCTGCTACCTCCCCTACAGAAATAAGAACACTTTTACAAAGCACCGCCACAGACATGAGTACACCGGGTTTCGACTTTGCATCCGGGTATGGGTTTATTAATGCTGATTCTGCAATGCGAAAATTTGCAAAACCAACGCCTGTAATCGACCAGTTAATAGTTCCACCAACAGTGGTACCCGGCAATAATGTATTTACATTAACAGTAAAAGGAAAATACCTGAGTTATAATTCTGTAATTAATTTTAGGGATGTACCACTGGCAACAACAATCATCAATGCAGGAGAATTAACAGCACAAATCCCTTTGTTTATTGGAAATCCTGCCATCAGTATTTACACTCCCCCAATAAGCAGCAGTGGTTTAGATGGAGGAAATAGTGATAGTTTATATTTCTTCAGTTTGGTGAAAAAAAATATAACAATTATAGCTGATGGTAAAGTAAAGAAGTATGCCCAGCAATTACCTACGTTAACTGCAACAGTATTGGTAGATGGAGATTCACTTCAAAATACATCTTTAACCTTAGCTGACCTTGGATTAACCAACATTACATTTATAACCCAGGCTACTGCTAACAGTAATGTTGGTACCTACCTCATTACACCTTCGAGGCCATTTAATCCGGCAGATCCTACTGATGTTGGGTTACAGGAAAAATATAATTACACATTTACACCCGCCAATCTGACTATTGATAAAATGCCTTTAAAGGTTACACCTGTTGCTAAAACAGTTAACTATGGAGATTATATCGGACCGGTATCATTTACTTATGATTTTGATGCTGCCAATGTTCCTGATCCGGGCGGCCTGTTAAATGTTATAAAATCATATCATGAAGGTTTTTTACCAAACAATGCACTGGCAGTAATAAAAGACTATGCAATGACCCAGGCGGATGGCTCAGTACTTACCAATGCAGACCTTTTGAATTTAAGTGTGATAGCAAGTTTTCAGGCAGTTAAGAATTCAAGAAAATTTGAATTAGTAAATAATAAACTGGTGCCTTTAACTGATCCAAATAAATTTGATATTCAATACCTGGTAGATATATCCTCACAATCGCTTTATAATTATACGAATACCCCTGCTTCATCATCTTTTATCAATGCTTCTCCGGGTATTAGTTCAAAAGCATTACTGAGCGCTAATTCCCTGGCTGCCAATACCGGAACCATACTCGTTAACGGCACATTGGTCCAGATGGTTAACGGTACGTTGGTTCAAATGGTAAATGGGGGTACCCTTGGTGCTTTGGTACCTATCATTAATGGCAGCCTGGTACAAATTGTAAATGGCACGTTGGTACAATTTGTAAATGGTGTACCTGTACCAATTGCAAATGGTACGCTCGTTCAAATGGTTAATGGAACTTTAGTTCAGTTCGTAAATGGACAATTATTACCACTGGCAAATGGCACCCTGGTACAATTTGTAAATGGTACGCTGGTACAAATGGTAAATGGTACGCTCGTTCAAATGGTTAATGGTCTGCAGGTGCCCATTGTAAATGGTACATTGGTGCAGTTTGTAAACGGCACGTTGGTACAATTTGTTAACGGAGTACCCACACCACTGGTAAATGGAACATTGGTTCAAATGGTAAATGGAAGCCTGGTACAATTCGTTAATGGAGCACTTCAACCTATTGTAAATGGCACATTGGTTCAATTTGTGAATGGCACGCTGGTACAATTTGTGAATGGCACACTGGTTCAGTTTGTTAATGGCAATATTTTAGGATCAAATACCTCCAACAGTAATGCTGCTGTAATTATAGATGAACACGATGTTGATCTGCAAACCAACTGGATAGGGCCAATGTTTGGTATCAATATGATTACCGGGCTAAACGCCGGTGAGCAAACACTAATTCCCGGTGTTTTGGTAAATGAGAATTTTGAAATTTCCTATGGCCTGGGCAAAGTAAATATTTTGCCGGTTGAAATTATCGTAACACCTGATGCCGGACAAAATAAAGTATATGGTGATGCCGACCCCATATTTACCTTTACAAATAATGCCGGATTAGCTGCAACAGATTTTACAGGTAAACTTGGCAGAATTGCCGGAGAAAAAGTAAACACTTATAATTATACGCCTGGAAATCTATCTGCAGGCCCAGGATATACAATCAGGTTATTTGAAACTGAACCTATACCAGCTTTTTCAATTACCCCGGCTGCCCTAACAGTTAAAGCTATTGATAAAGTGATTTACCAGGGAAGCCCATTGCCAATATTTACTGCAACCATTACCGGGTTAAAAAATGGTGATAATCCAACAGTAAGCTTTACTTTATCCCCTTCTTACTCTGGTGCTGCAGGCGGGTACATCATTTCTCCTTTATTAAGAAACTTTTTGAATGCTGAAAACTATATTATTACATACGTAAATGGCACATTGTATGTTAATCCAAAAGGGCCCGGAGCTAAAAAACTGAGATCACAACTTGATTGTGTAGTAGAAGTTACAAATCCATTACCAGGCAAGTTTAAGTACATTGCCAGATTTGTATGTATAAATGATAATGCCACAACGTTATATGTTCCAATCGGACCTGACAATAAATTATCCTCCCTGGGTGGCAGTTTTGATGGTTCGAATCAGCCATTAATATTTAAAGCCGGCAATACAAAATTTGAAGTGCCTTTTGATGGAAATAAACTGACATGGGAATTGAAAACGTACGAATCAACCCATAAAACTTCTGTTGCCTCAGACGCAAGTAATGGTTCGAACAAATGTAGTAATTTAGTAGTGGCTTCAAGATCAAGCGTAATTATAAACCAAATTGAGGAAGCTGAAACTTTTGATGCTGCTGTATTTCCTAATCCTGCTACTAACAGAATTATTTTGCAGGTAAAGGATGGGGTGCCTGATGAAAAATCTATTGTAATTTATGACGTAAATGGAAGAACTTATCCTCTAAAAATCAGCAGGAGAATTTCTAATACTAGTGTGGAAATAGATATTTCTAAGATGCAGAAAGGATATTACCATTTAAGGCTAAAATCAACGAAGGGCTATAAATTTATTCGCTTTGTAAAAGGATAAACTTTTTATTCAGTTATATCCAATCAGCAAAGATTATTTTTACATCAGCAATTGTTGGGTGTTGAACCTGGAGTTGGTTTTTCAATCCATATCATTGCAGGCAGAGATCCACATTGGTATAACGAACAAGGCGTGGGTTTTTCAATATATATTTATATCAATGCAGGTAAAGATCCACATTGGTATAACGTACAAGTGAGTGACACAACGATGATGACCATAGCTTCGTGGCCGGAGCAACAAAGAAAAAAAAATTATAAAATATGAATGAATTGCAAAGCGTATGAATGCTGTAGTTTGGTTTAATTGACTAACAATTATCTAGTTTATAACCATTCATTAATGATGAATGGTTTAAAATATTAAGTGTCAAACATCCAGTTATGAATTGGAGAAAAATAATTTTTTGTCTGTACCTTTTTTTTGCATCCTTCTATGTAGTGGCGCAAAACGATATACAAAATTTACCTGCAGAGGGTGATACTGCTTTGGTAAATTCTTTACTGCAGCAAAGCAAAGCCCATTTTAATGATACGCCTGCCCTATCAATTAGTTTAGCCATACAGGCTAAGGAAATGGCAGAAAAAATAGATTTTTTAAAAGGCAAAGCATACGCATTAAAAAATATAGGGTT
>JANMVB010000525.1:0-2166 GCA_031392305.1 Ferruginibacter sp. | reverse complement strand
ACTCGGAAGTATCCTTGCCCTTGTACTGTTGATTTATATACTCATACAGGTACCAGGTGTGCAAAATTTTGCCCGAAAAAAAGTGGTAGCTTATCTGGAAAATAAAATTCACACGAAAGTAACTATTGCCAAACTCTCCCTTGATTTTCCAAAAAAACTAGTACTCGAAGGCGTGTATTTTGCAGACCAGCGGCAAGACACTCTTTTCTCCGGCGGCAAAATACGGGTGGATATTGCATTATTTAAACTCCTTAAAAATGAGGTTGAAATTAATTATGTAGAGTTAAAAGATATACGGGCCAATATTTACCGCACCGGTACAGACACGGCGTTTAATTACCAATACATCGTCGATGCCTTTGTAACACCACCCGACCCCGCTAAAAAAGATACTTCAGCCGGTATGCAAATCAGCCTCAAAAAGATTGTGCTGGATAATATCAATGCCTCATTTAAAGATGATGAAACCGGCATTGATTTTTTAACCAGCCTCGGCAAATTTGAAACTGGGTTTAAAGAATTTGATCTTGATAAAATGGTTTTTTCCATACCGGATATACTCATGGAAAATGTAACCGGGCACATGTATCAAAATAAGCCACTCATGAAGCCACAACCCACCAGCGTTGTAGAAGCAGAAAGTAATGCGCCCTTTAAAATGGAACTGGCACTTAAGCAAATAGATTTCAAAAATATAAACTTCAATTATAGAAATGATGTATCTCCGATGAGGGCAAAACTTAACCTGGGTGAACTCTCTGGAAAAGTAAAATCAATAAACCTTGCCACGCTCGATATACAACTTGAAGAAGTAAAACTTCATAATACAATTGCTGATATCGGGCTGGGCAAATCGGTGCAAACAAAAATTGTACAAAAAGAAATTGAAAAGGAAGTGGCAGCACAGGCGAACAATCCATGGAAAATAAGTATTGATAAAGTAGATTTTGAAAACAATGATCTTGCATTTGAGAATGATAATTACGAACCTATCGCCAGGGGAATGGATTATGCCCATTTAAAAATCAGCAACTTCAAAATTAAAATGAATGACCTGCTGGTAACGCCAACCAGGTACAGCGGCAATATTACCGCCGCAGCTTTTACAGAGCAAAGTGGTTTTAACCTGCAGCAATTAGCAACACAGTTTATGTATAGCGATACGGGTGCATATTTAAACAACCTGTATGTTAAAACCGATCGTACATTAATCAGGGACAGGATAACTGTGCGCTACCCTTCGCTACAGGCCATCACAAAAGATATGGGCAAACTATACCTGGATGCTAACCTTACTAAAACTGATATAGCCGTAAAAGATATGCTGGTGTTTGCACCCCAGCTACAAGCAAACATGAAAGGCAATGAGCAGGCAGTAATACATATAAATGGAAACGTAAAAGGGTTTATCAATGATCTTAAAATACCTGCACTGCAGGTAAGCGGTATTGGCAGTACCATGCTAAGTATTTCAGGCAATATAAAAGGGTTGCCTGACCCTAACAAGACATCCTACGATTTGAACGTTGACAATTTCCAAACCACCCGTACAGATATAGTAAACCTGCTCCCGCCTAATACAATACCTCCCAATATAAGGGTGCCGGAAATATTAAAGCTGAGTGGAAGTTTTAAAGGCCTGGCCACAAATTTTTATACCAACATGAAATTGCAAACCAACATAGGTGCAGCAAGCCTTGCAGGTTATTTAAATACGGGCAAAGAGTCATACAATTTAAAAGGGAGCACTAACAATCTTGATGTGGGGTATCTTTTAAAGCAGGATACATTACTTGGTAAGGTTACCATGAAGTTTGCCGTAAAAGGAAGCGGTTTTAAACCCGCCACCATGAACGCAAATGCACAGGCGCAGGTAGGTGCTGCTTATGTAAAAGGGTACAATTATCAAAACTTATCACTTGCCGCTAACATACGTAAAAGAAATGCCATTATAGATGCAAACATGAGCGACAAAAGCCTCGCCTTCACCCTGCACAGCCAGGCAATGGTGGATAATAAATTTGCCACAAATATTAAAGTGCGCTTATTACTGGATAGTATTTTATTGCAGCCACTTGGCTTTACAACCAATGATATGCGGTTGCATGGAAATGTAATTGCAGATATACCTTCCATCGATATGAAGGCACCCAATGGAACAATACA
>JANMVB010000468.1:0-8035 GCA_031392305.1 Ferruginibacter sp. | reverse complement strand
AGCATCGTTGCATCGCCCTCTTGTACTGAATACCATTTGGCAACTTTAATTGCGTTGTAACGAATGATGTTGAGTGACGAAAAACTATTCGAAGAACTCCCCGGCACCTGTCCCGATTATTATCGGGAGGGGATGAGGGCTGATGCGATCTAATTGCAATACTTTTGCAACCTCAATAAAAAATCAATTGCAACTTCCAAAAACGCTCATAAATTCTTTAACCGGAGTAAAAGGTTTTAATAAAGAAAACTTTGAGGCAGAGCATGCTTCCGGCAACCAGGTTACTTCAATCAGGATAAATACTGCAAAAGCTACTAATGAATTAAAAGCATTTCTCTTTGATGGCGGATTGAAAGAAAGCGTACCCTGGAACCCAAACGGATACTACCTGGCAACACGGCCTTCCTTTACTGCAGATCCGCTATTTCATGCCGGAGCTTATTATGTGCAGGAAGCAAGCAGCATGTTCCTGGAAGAAGTTTTAAAACAATCCATTGATACTTCGCAATCATTAAAAGTACTTGACCTATGTGCTGCACCCGGCGGAAAATCAACGTTGATCCAATCACTGATAACAGAAAAAAGTTTATTGATAAGCAACGAAGTGATTAAAACCCGGGTAAATATTTTGACCGAAAATATAACCAAGTGGGGAGCAGCCAATGTGATTGTTACCAATAATGATCCCAAAGATTTTCAGCGGCTGCAAAATTATTTTGATGTAATAGTGGTAGATGCACCCTGCAGCGGCAGCGGACTTTTTAGAAAAGATCCCCAGGCAATTGAAGAATGGAGCGAACAAAATGTGCAGCTATGCAGCCAGCGGCAGCAAAGGATATTGGCTGATATATTACCATCATTAAAAGAAGGTGGTGTATTAATTTACTCGACCTGCTCCTATTCAAAAGAAGAGGATGAACAAATTGCAGATTGGCTGGTAGAGGAAGCTAATTTATCAACCATCGGTTTGCAGCCCCAAGATGACTGGGGGATAATAGAAACCCTTTCACCCATTCATAACGCTTATGGTTACCGGTTTTATCCTGATAAAGTAAAGGGCGAAGGATTTTATATTGCGGCGTTTAAAAAGGGGGTAAAAGTGACAGAAGAAAAATTAATTGCAGGCATAAAAGAATCTACCGGAAGGAGCAGATCAGTAAAATTATCAGTTACCGAAATTGAATGTGTTCGATCCTTTTTAAAAACTCCCACCGATTTTTTTTACATCAAACAAAATGATGAAGTGATTGCCATCCCTGCTGTATTAGAAAAAGAACTGGCCATTATTCAGTCTGCATTGTACATAAAAAAGGCAGGTGTGAAATTAGGTTCATTGATACGCAATGAATTGATACCGGATCATGAGCTTGCGGTAAGTACCATCGTTGCTGCAGGTATTTCATCTGTGGAAGTTGATAAAGAAACAGCTTTGCAATATTTAAGAAAACAGGAAATAAAAGTGGATGGTTTCAAAAAAGGATGGGCATTATTAACTTATAGTTTGTTGCCCCTTGGCTGGATAAAAGTATTGCCAAACAGGATTAATAATTATTATCCCAAAGACTGGAGGATATTGAATAAGTAAGTTTTTTCATATCATACAGACCTGGAAAATTTTGACTATTACCCTGGCTTTAAAGAATAAGTTAAACTAAACTACGTTTCATTCATTAGTGTTGCTAACCAACAAAATTTCTCATCTTTGCCCTTGAAAAAATTCTTAGTATGAAGCGATTATTAATAGCATTCTTTTCTTTTCCATTATTTGTGTTGGCCCAAAATAAGCCACTAGTGGTTGAAGGTATTTATCCGGCATTGTATGTAAACCATACGGTTGCTGCTAAAGAAAATTATTATAGCATAGGGCGCATTTACAATATCAGTCCAAAAGAAATTGCACCGTTTAATAACCTGGAAATTGAGAAAGGGTTAAGCCTGCACCAGGCAATAAAAATACCATTGTCGCAAAGTAATTTTTTACAGGAGGGTAATGCTGCAGATGATGAAGTACTGGTACCTGTATATCATGTGATGCAAGGCAAAGAGGGATTGTATAGAGTCAGTGTGAATTATAATAAAATACCGGTAGAGTCCATCATGAAATGGAACAATTTAAAATCTGCAACGGTGCCAAATGGTACAAACCTTATCATTGGATACCTGCGGGTGAAGAAGGATTTATCTCCCTTAGCTGCTATGGCAAAAGCAAAACCGGCGGGTAATATTGCGAAACCGGTTACAGAAAAACCTGTTGAGAAACCAGTGGAAAAACCTGTGGTTGCTACTGTAACAAAGCCTTTGCCGCCGCCGGTTGTTGCAACCACGCCGGTGGTAGAAACAGTGAAAAAAACTCCCGAACCGGAAGTAGAAAAGAAAGCAGCAACTGTGCAGAAGACAGTTAAACCATTATCAGCAAAAAACTTTAATGGCGGCACGTTTAAGGCAGAATTTGAAAAGCAAACAACTGTCGGAGAAGTGAAGGCTGAAACAGGTGAGGCGGCCTCTTTTAAAAGCACCAGTGGGTGGAATGATGGAAAATATTACTGTCTTCATAATAGCGCAACGCCGGGTACCATTATTAAAATAACCAACTACAGTACCGGTAAAAATGTGTACGCCAAAGTATTGGATATAATACCTGATATGGAACAAAATAACGGCTTGTTAATTCGACTGAGTAATGCTGCAGCGGATGCATTGGGCACTGGCGAAACTAAGTTTACCTGCTCATTGAGTTATTCGAAATGATGAAGGGATTTTAAAGGAGTTCTACTTGCACATGTTGATTAAATATCGAAGGTTAATTCTTTTGCATGTGCAATTATAAAAAACAGTAGTTCTTAAGCAAGCAGCAATTTCATGAAATACTTAATAATCAATTTAGCTATTTGTTTTGTACTGATACATACAAGTTCTAGAGCTCAGTGGGTTTCTAATTTAGGGTCCCCATCAGAGTTTGCAATTTTGGACACGTGTAGGTTGAAAAAGATTTCTAAAACTTTAAGAATTAAAAGTTTCTCAGACGTTCCAATTAAAATCTATTCATTGAAGTTTAATCACATGGAGCATGTTTTATTTGCACAAGGAGAAGAAGTAAATGTTCTGGATACATTTTTTGTATCTAAACTCAAACCACTAGATATTTTAATAGAATTGAAAAAAACTCAAATCATTACACAAGATTTATCTATATCGTATGTATATGAAAAGGAAAATAAGTATAAAGAAAGTATCGAGTTGCATTTTGGAGATTTACTGATAAAGGATAATGATATTAAATTGCAAAAGGAACAAATAATTGACTTCTCTAAAATTTGTTCTGATAGTTTAAGGATTTATTTCCCATATGGAGGTACTACTTCCAGTGTATCAGTCTACAAAAGCACAAATAGTAAGAAAATATTTAGACACCTAGGATATTTGTATGGCGATCCCGAAAATTATGTGGTTTTTACAAAAGCTGATAGAGGGAAGTATCATATTAAATTTTCATCTTGTTATTGGGGAAGTAATTTTTGGCTTGTAATCAAATAAAACTTCTGCTACATTAGGTTTGCTCCTATTGGTGACTAACGAGTATATCCGCATTTTTCATCATCAGTTTTTCGATCACCTTCAGTTATAGGCTGACCGAACACAAAATACCAGCACACCAGAAAGCCCTCCCGCAATCATTAACAGTTATTCTTGCTATTTATAATTGTGGGAAAAGTCCCACATAGATATAATGTACAAGGGTGCGACGCCAATAAAGCTAAATAGTAGTACCGAAGCCTGGCCCATAAAAAATCAATATATTTTTTATTACACACCTAAATATGTACAATCAACACCGGAATTTTTAGTTCATGACGTACACTGTTAACAGTTTCTCCATAAATAAAATCTTTGAGCCCGGTATGGCCATGGGCGCCTACTACCAGCATATCTGCATCCATTTCTTTTACTATCCTTACAATTTCTTTGGCCCTGTTCCTAAAGCCTAAATGACCTGCTGCTATTAAGCCTTTTTGCTGCAATTGCGTTACATACATATCCATCCTTTCCTGATCCTTCCTGGTTTCATAATCATCACTGTCTTTTCCCAGCAGCCGTGCCGAAGCGCTTTCAACTATATGCAATAATATATACTGTGTTTTTTCTTTTCCCTGGCCTAATGCAAAGGATAAAAGTTTTTCATCATTTGCTGTAAAATCCAGGGCCACCGCTATCTTATGAAATTCAGGGATAACAAGGTTAGTTATTCCTTCAATAACCGGATGCATTTGAATGGAGCCTGTCTTTTTTGCCTTACTAAACATTGGAAAGAAAATGATGTAAATCAGTAATGACAAAAACAGCAAACCCAGAAATGCAAGGATGATTTTTGGAAAAACTGCATCTGCCTGAAATACCCCGGTGGCTTCATTCACCAGCATTTTTAAATTTAGAAATACGAGGATACTTGCTATGACCCATGCGGCAATTTTAGTGGGAGTTGTAATTACAAAATTGCCCATTGTCTTTTTATCACTTACAAAATGTATAAGGGGGATAATGGCGAACCCTAATTGCAAACTAAGTATAACCTGGCTAAGTACCAGCAAGGCATCTACATTTTCTTCACCATAAATAATGATAACGATCAATGCCGGAATAATAGCCAGCAGCCTTGTTATCAACCTCCTAACCCAGGGATTGATGCGTAAACTGAGGTAACCTTCCATAATGATCTGCCCGGCCAATGTACCCGTGATGGTGCTGCTTTGTCCGGCTGCTATCAACGCAATGGCAAAAAGCGTAGGTGCTAAATTTCCCAGGAAACCAGGTAGCAACCGATGGGCTTCCTTTATTTCGGCAACATGCGAATTGCCCGATTTAAAGAAAACCGTGGCAGCTAAAACCAGTATGGCAGCATTTACAAAAAATGCAAGATTGAGGGCAATGGTAGTATCTATACGGTTGAAGCGTATAGCCTGTTTTATACCGGCATCAGTGCGTTCAATTTTTCGGGTTTGTACCAGGGCTGAGTGGAGGTATAAATTATGTGGCATTACTGTAGCGCCAATTATACCGATACCAATATATAGCGCTTCGTCTGATAAGGCGGTAGGTATAAAACCCCTCGCTACTTCTGCCAGATCAGGTTTGGCAAAAATAATTTCGATTAAAAAAGAAATAGCTACCACGGCAACCAGGCCAATGATAAATGCTTCCATTTTTCTAATCCCCAATCTTTGTAAATACAGTAATAGGAATGTATCAAATACTGTAATAGAAACGCCCCAGATAAGTGGCAGGCCTGTTAGCAACTGAATACCAATAGCCATACCCAGCACTTCTGCAAGGTCACATGCGGCTATGGCTATTTCAGCCAAAATATATAATGCAAAGTTTACAGGTCTGGGGTACACTTCCCTGTTAGCCTGGGCAAGGTCACGGCCCCGTACAATACCCAGCCTGGCCGACATGCCTTGTAAAAGCAGGGCCATCAGGTTACTCATCAGCAACACCCATATCAGGCTGTAACCAAATTTGCTCCCACCTGCAAGATCGGTTGCCCAGTTGCCGGGGTCCATATATCCTACACTTACAAGGTATGCAGGCCCCAAAAAGGAAAATATCCTTCGCCAGCCAACTTTTTTTTGCGTAGTGGTATCAATGCTCTGATGTACTTCACTTAACGAAGTATCGGTGTGTGAGTGTTTAATCATGATGCACAAAAATATTTTTTGCAACCTGTTCGCTTATTACGCAGGCAGCTTGTTTAGAGATTTTAATTTCTACGGATCCGTCAAAACCAAAATGCTTATTTACTTTAAGGGAGGTGCCAATTGCAATATTATAGTGCTTTAGCAATGCAAGCATTTCAGGTGACTGGTTACTCACCGAGCAAACGACTACTGTTTTTTTATCGGGTACTTCTGCAATACTTACCTGTTTAATGAGGGGCATTTTTCCATGCATATCGGGGATGGGGTCACCATGCGGATCAGTTTGGGGGAAGTTAAGGTAACCATCTAATTTCTGTATCAGTTCAGTGCTGCTCACATGTTCAAGATCTTCTGCAATGGCATGTACTTTATCCCAGTCGAAGCCAAGTTTGGTTACTAAAAAATATTCCCACAGTCGGTGGCGCCGCACTATATTTAAGGCCACTTTGGTACCGGTGGCATTTAGCCTGAAACCCCTGTACTTTTCATATTCCAGCAATTTTTTTACCTGTAATTTCTTCAGCATGTCTGTAACAGATGCAGGCTTCGTTTGCAATTCGTTTGCCAGCGAATTAGTAGTTACAGTATCAGCCTGCTGCTGCAAGTGGTAAATACTTTTTATATAATTTTCTTCTGAAATGGAATAATTCATGCCATCTAAAATTTAATTTAGACAAACCTAAAAATTATTTTTCGAATTTCCAAAAATTACTGTATTGTAATATTTGCCTGGTTGTAGAAATGGATAGTGTAGATAATGGCGGGTGAATAACTTCTTTTGGGTTTTTTTTATCAGCATACATTCGGTAGCCAGCAAGTAGAATGTTCTTTGTAGCTCATTTATATAGCAGGGTTTGCATGCTTAGGCTTATATTTTTACCATGTTATACTAACATTACGTGGTTATCGTTTATGAATGGTAATGATTTTAGTAAACAGCATACAAGCATATTTACAATTATTGCCGGATAGATTGTTAAATGCATTTATATAAACGGCTTAACAAATATTAGCAATCGCCTGCTATTACTGAAAATTGCATTATTATTGCAATCCAATTTAATTTTTTATCTATCATTTATGAGTTTCAACAATTTCAAAGTTCCTTATGCTATAAATGAAAATTATAGTAAAAGAGTAGCTTATTTTTCTATGGAGTTTGCGGTGCATCAACCACTAAAGATTTATAGCGGCGGCCTTGGATTTCTTTCCGGCTCTCACATGCGTAGCGCTTACGAGTTAAAGCAAAACCTGGTGGGTATCGGTATTTTGTGGAAGTATGGTTATTATGACCAGGCCCGCAATGCAGACCAAACCCTGCAGGTGCAGTGGAACGAAAAGATTTATAATTTCCTGGAAGATACCGGTATAAAATTCCAGATAAATATTCACGACCATCCAATTTGGGTAAAGGTTTGGTACCTTAACCCAACTACATTTAACAGTGCACCGATGTTTTTATTAAGCACCGATTTGCCTGAAAATGATTATGTAACTCAAACAATTACCCATCGCTTGTACGATGGTAATGTAGCAACAAAAGTTGCCCAGTTTATTTTGTTGGGTGTATCGTCGTTCTTCGCGAGGAATGCGTCGGCGGCCTTCAGCACTTCAGCGCTAGGTCCGTCGAAGAGCAGACGCTTCGCCTGATAGCGCGTCCAGCGTTCCGGCGAGCGGAGTTGTTCGAGCAGTTCCGCCGGTTTCATCGCGGCGAGATCCGGCTGCTTCACGCTCGCGCGTCCTTTCGCCGTGATGCGCCAGATGCGTCCGTGCGAACGGTCGCGCAGCGGGTCCGCGTAACTGGCCTGGTAGTGGCCGATGACGGGATTGAACCAATCCGCGAGATACATCGCGCCATCGGGGCCGACGCTCACATCCACGGGGCGGAAAGCCGTGCTGCTCGAGCGCAGGAGCTTCGGCAGTTGCTCACTCTTGAATCCCGCGCCGTCGTCCAGCACGCGATGCAGCTCGGCCACGTTGCCGATGAATCCGGCGAGAAACGCGCAGCCCTGCACTTCATCCGGCAGCGCGCGCGTGCCGATGAATTCGAGCGCGGTCGTCTTCGGATTCGTGAAGAACATTTTTCCCACGGGATGATACTCGTCGGGATCCGGGATGCTCACCATGCCGGGCACGGTGTAGTAGCCGTCGGGCCGGTCGCCGCTCTTGTGGAAGACCTGGCCGTAGTCGTCGAACGCCACGCCCCAGCAGTTCGCGCCGGCCTTCGCGCCGTTGAAAAAACCGTCCATCTTCTGCGTGCGCGGGTTCAGCCGCCACACGCCGGCCTTGTCGAGTCGCGCGATGCCGTGCGCGGTTTCCACTCGTGAAAACGCGTGCAGCCC
>JANMVB010000322.1:0-11728 GCA_031392305.1 Ferruginibacter sp. | reverse complement strand
CTGGTCGTGGATGTTCAGGGATATTACAGACCAGGTAAATATTAACAAGGCTATCAAGATAAGCGAAGAAAGATTTCGTTTGCTGGCAGATGAAATGCCCCAGTTTGTGTGGATAGGCGATGCTTTTGGTAACCTTACTTATTTCAACAAAGCGGTGTATGAATATGCCGGGTTTAAGGAGGGTGATTTTTCAGATGGCAAATGGATACAAATTGTACATCCAGATGATACCGAAGAAAACTACCGGCTATGGCAGCATTCAATAGCCACCGGGGATCATTTTAATTATGAGCACAGGTTTAGAAACAAAGAGGGCGAATACCGATGGCAGCTTAGCCGTGCAGTACCCCAAAAAGATATGAATGGTGTAATACAACAATGGATAGGTACCAGCACAGATATAAACGACCGCAAAATGTTTATTGAAAAGCTGGAGAAAATGGTAGAAGAACGTACTAAAAAACTAAATACATTAAATGCTGAATTACTTCAATCAAATGAAGACCTGCAGCAATTTGCGCATGTTGCCAGCCATGATTTAAAAGAGCCCGTTCGGAAAATCTTAACTTTTACCAACCGAATGCACGACGAGATGAGTAATGCGTTAAATGAAAGGGGTAAATTTTACCTCAGCAGGATCCAAAGTGCGGCAGACCGTATGGTAAGTATGATCGACGGGGTACTTACTTATTCCGGCATCAATGCCTCGGAGCAAAAATTACAGAAGATTGACCTAAATGAAATAATAACCAGTATCCTTACTGATGTAGAAGTTGCCATACAACAAAAGGGTGCAATTATTCAATTTAATAATTTACCCGAAATTGAAGGGGCCCCGGTACTTATTTATCAACTGTTTTATAACCTGATTAATAACTCACTGAAATTTGCAAAGTTGGATGAAAAGCTGTTAGTTACTATTACCTCAAAAAACCTGGTTATAAAAGATAAACCATTTGCTCAAATAACTGTTCAGGATAATGGGATAGGTTTTGAAAATAAACATTCGGAAGTTATTTTTGAGACCTTTTCAAGGTTAAATTCAAAAGATAAATATGAGGGGACCGGGCTGGGGCTTGCATTGTGCAAGAAAATAGTTCATCGGCACAACGGAGCAATTGAAGCTAAAGGAATGGTTCCAAATGGTGCTATATTTACAATTACAATTCCGCTGAAGCAAAGTAAAACCTGACCTAAAACAACAGAAAGTATATGATAAAGCGATTTTTATTAGCTGATGATGACGAGGACGATGCCATGCTTTTTCGTGAAGCGCTTCAAGAAATTGACCCTGCAATTATTTGTTATTATGCAGTTGATGGCAGAGAGGTAATGGATAAATTAGACAGAGAATTTGAAATACCTCACATTATTTTTTTGGATGTAAATATGCCCGGCATGGATGGATGGGTATGTTTAACAAAGCTAAAGCAAGATACCCGGTACAAACATATTCCCATTATTATGTACTCCACTTCCTCATACCAAAGAGATGCCGATAAAGCGTTAGACCTTGGGGCACTTTGCTTTTTTACCAAACCCAATGATTTTAAGCAGTTAAAAAATATACTGGAAGTAGTTGCAGAAAATCTAAAAGGAGATTTATTAAATGCCATTAAAAAATTTGATGGTATTAAGTTTCAAAAATCATTCTCATGCTCCTAAGCACCAGGCCCTGCATTCATTTAACCACATTGTTGTAATTTTTTTGTCCGGGCCAGGAAGCAATGTGCAGCATCCTTGCATCGCCCTCTTGTACTAAATACCTATGGGCAACTTTACCTGCATTATACCAACAACCTCAGTAAAGCAAAGTTTAGGTAATCCATCAAAATTTCAATTCGTGCAATTCCTAATTCTTGTATTCAATTCGTGTAATTAAAAATTACTCAAACAACTCCAGCTTACTCTTCGGTCTTCTCTTATCCTGCCATTTATAATTCTTAAGGTATTTCTGGTCTTCGGGTATCTGTCGTAATGGAAATAAGGTACCATCTACATTGTTGATAAACTTTACTTTATTTACAGCCTTATCAACAAAATAAATATCAATTACATCGCCCTTGCTGCGGTTCATACCGATGAAGGCGCTGTCATCATCCTGTGGGTAAAAAACACTTTCTGCAGGTGAGCCTTTTGCCCTCATATAATCCAGTTCGCCACCTTTAAAATATCCATTCAATGTGCGCCCTGCAATCTGGTTATACATTTTTTCGTTGGCCTTATTGATGATAATGCCGTTTTCAAATACATACAATCTTTCCGCCTTTTTATTTTTGGTGTACATATAAATAGTATCACCCGCAATTTGCGAATTACTGCTAAACACCAGCGGATCCTGGAACAACCTGAAAATAGAATCTTCTGAGGAATAATATAAACTATCGCATACAGATTGAAGTGAGTCATTAAAAATACGCACATTGTGAAAGGCAATGAAATACCTGATTGCTGTGTCTTTCGCTTTTAAGGTAGTATCTTTCTTTAGTAAGGAATCGCTGGTAACTTTATTATCCTTCTTTACAAAAAAGCCGGGCATACTGTCCTTTAAATTTTCGATGGCAAACAGGCTATCGGTTTCAGCAGGCAAAGCCGCCACTTGTATTGAATCTTTAACAGCGCCTGGTTTAATTTTTACCGATGTATCTGATTTCGCAGGCACTTTGCTCAACTGTATTGAATCTTTAATAGTAATTAATTTGGCTATCTCCTTAGGATCTGTTGGCGGCCGTATGCCCATCTTTCTATTTACAACCGGTGGAGTCATGAGGGAGTCTGTTACAATTACTTTTTTGGGTTCAGTTATATTACCGGTATCATTTACTATTAACGTTGAGTCAGTAATGTTAATAACAGTTTCCTTTTTAAGTGTATCCTTTTTTATAATAATCCTGTTCCCATCTTTATCTCTTTTCTCTATACCAGAAAACAATGTATCAGCAGCAATGAAAGTGCTGTCTTCTGCTTCGCCTTTAAATATCAATACTGGTTTACGGGTGGCAAGAAATGAGTTGTCATTTTTATTTAAATAAATTTGGTTGCCCAATACGGTGTAGCCATTTACGCTATCTTTTATAATGGCATTGCCCTCAAGCTGTGCAATGCCGGTGAGTTCATCATAAGCGCTGTTGTCTGCTACATAAGTCCGGGTACTATCTTTAATGATGGTTCGGTTACCAAAAAAAGCTTTGCCGTTTTTAAGGTCGTAAGTGCCGTTGGAAGAATAAATATCACCACCGTTTTTACTTTTAATATAAGTAGGTGTATTCCAGGATGATACCTGTGTTAGCGTATTGTATAAAAGCGTATCGTTGCGGATATCATATTTGGGATCAACCAGGTGTACATTCTTTTTAAAATACACATCCTTGGTTTCTGAGTAGTAAGTTCCTTCTGTACTTGTAAGTACTGTTTTACCATTTACAACCCGTCCGCCATTTTTGTATTTGCCAACGCTTGAGCGAAGGTCATACTCCAAATCTTGTGTGTACAGCACGCCTTTGTTATCTGTAAGTTTTACATCTTTTTTTAAGAAGGCTATCCTGTCGTTACCAATGTAGCGCAGGCTTTGCGAATAGGTATGTATGCTGTCGTTTTGATTGATGTGGATATTGCCATAAGCCTCCAGTATATTGGTACGTTTATTAATAACGGCACTGTCACAATAAAAAGTAGTAAGCCCTTCCTTTAATATTACATTACCTGCAATGGTTTGTATGTTGGTGGCAGAGTCGAGTGTTTTTTCCCGAAGGCGTTGGCCTTGTATTATTTGTATTACCCGTAGGGATGTATCAACAGGTGAAGAGGGTGGTGGTGCTACCTGTGCTGCAACAGATAATTTTAAAAAAATAATAACCGTTATAAATAATATTATCCGAAATGTAAAAGCTGATTTCAATACAATTGATTTTGGAACGCTGCAATTTCCTTATTTATATTGAAACGGAATCACAAAGTTTTGGAATAGTTGATAGTTCATAGTTGATGATTCATGGGCTATCGTAAATGGTGAATGGGCAAAGGGTAATGTTGAAAGGTGAAATGAAATTTGTCTGTGAAGTTTTAATTATGAACTATCAACTATGAACCATCAACTATCAACTAAAAAGCTCCACATAGGTATGACGTACAAGGGAGTGACACAACGATGCTTAATTGAAAAACAAATGTCTGTAACCAAATTTCGTTACCTATTTAAATAAGGCGCATTAACGGTATCGGGTAGGGGCGTTTTTAATGGCTCACTTCTATCCTTTCTTCCGAATACGGAAACGTTTACATAGCGCTTTGGATTTACACGAAAATCATCGAGCAGCAAATTGAGTTTATTGGAAGTAGCATTGAGGTTGTTGTATAATTTGGTGTCGTTCATCAGCAGGCCCAGTGTGCCTTTATCGCTGTTTACTTTGCCAATGGTATTCTTTAATTCTGTAATGGTAGCGTTTAAAGAAGTAAGTGTTTGCTCAACTTCCAGCTTTGAAAATTTTGCCGTGGTGGCTTCAAGGTTAGTAAGCGTTTGATCTATTTTAGCATTGTTATTTTTTAGGCCACCGGTAAAAGAACTAACGTTATCCAATGTTTTTGCCAGTGCGCCGGTTTGGGTATTCAACAAGGTATTTAAAGAAGCAGATGAAACTGCAAGTGCTGCCGTGGTTTTATTGAGGTTAGCCATGGTGGCCCTTATATTATCTTTTGTGTTCAGGTCGAATACATTGTTAACAGTAAGCAACACAGAATCCAGCGAACGCACTGCATTTTTTACCTGCAACAGCACAGGGTCAACTTTTTGAAAAGCCTCATCAAACATACCAAGCGATGAACGGGTAACGAGTGTATCGCCATCTTTATAATAAGTATTGGTGCTGCCTAATTTTATTTCGAGTGTGGTAGTGCCGAGCAATGAGGGCACAATTACTACAAAAGAATTATCAGGGATATTCACTTTGTCTTGCAATGTAAACCCAACAACAATCCTGCGCATATCTGCACCACCATCCGCACTTGTTACTGTACCAACCTGCTTGCCGTTTATCATCACTGCATTACTTGTAACAAGGCCCTGTATATTATCAAATACAGAATAGTAGCGGCTATCATGTGAGCCTATGCTTTTGCCTTTTAAAAAATTAAACCCTAAAATAAGCAACACTACAGCTATTACTGTAAGTGACCCTACTTTTGTTTCATTAGAAATCTTCATGTTAACAGGATTGTTTGAGTTTCAAAAATACAGATTAATTTATTGGCATGTATGGGTTGTAGCATACATGCTGCATTTTGCAGCGGGAAGCGTTGAACGTTTATCAATTAAATAATGTACGGGGAAATGAAGAGCAGCAGTTGACATAAGCGGGCGGGGGTTATTTTTTTGAAAAAAGTACTACGCCATTCTTTTTGGCATCGGCGGTTACCCTTACTTCGGTACGGCTGTTACCTTCTGTTACTATCATTAATGCAGTGTTGGGTGGTATATCACCTTCATTCTCCGCATATATCAGCAGTTCATTTTCTGCCCTTGATGCATCTGTTGTAAGGTTTAAAGTAAGCGGATTTGCTGTTAATTTTTTATTGTTAAGCAATGGCTTTCCATTGTAATAAACGGATACTATATCACCATCCACATCTCCGTCATCATACAGGTCAACTTTAAAATTGGGTTGATTTATTGCTATCTTTTTTAAAACATTTTTTGAGCGGTTACTGTACTTTTCATTTTCAGCAACAGGCGTTTTAACAGTGGGCACACTCGTACCTTCCAACGCCGTTCTATATCTTTTTACCGCTTCGGTAATTCCATCTGCCAGTTCCTGCTGGCCCTTGTCGCTGTTAAGGTACCGCTCATCTTCTACATTATTGATGAAGCCTGTTTCTATCAAAATAGCCGGCATATTGGTAGATTGTAATACCCTTATACCCACCTGGCGTTGATTTAACCCAAAAGTCTGCCTGCCGGTTTTAGCTACTTCCTCTTCTACCAGCATGCCGATGCGAATGCTTTTTTCCTGGAAACGTTTTGCATAAATGGCTACAATCGGTTTCATTTCCGGGCTGTTGAAATCAACATTATTGCTGGTGGTATCACTCTCATCCACTTCTATATTAAAGTCTTCCTCATTATCGATGATGGCTTTTAATTTATCACTCGTTTTATGCGATGCAAATATCCATACACTGGTGCCGCTTCTTTGCAAAGGCAGTTTGTAATATTGGTAAACTGGTTCTTCAACTTTACGGGCTGTGATTATTTTTTTCTTTTTTCTTCCTTTACCCTTATAGGTGGTTTTATAATGCGTTACCTGCCGGGTACCCGTTTGCCTGCGGGCTTTTTTTAATGGGCCGGAGTCTGCATGGATGCATATAAAAAGATCACCTTTATTTTGGTTTGCGATCTTTGCTTTATCATTTACATTTTGAAATATATCTGTGGTACGGGTGGGGATGGTATTGATGTCGGGGATCTCCCTTTGTAAGGTGGCTACCAGTTTTTTGGATATAGCGAGGGTGATATCTTTTTCTTTTGAACGCAGTGATCCTTCATATTGCCCTGTGGCACCATTATCCGATCCGCCATGCCCGGCATCCACAATAATTGTTTTTAGTTTTTTAGCCGTTTGCCCAAATGTATCAGTAGAAAAAAGAGGGGTGAATAAAAAACAGGAAACAATAAATTTTAATTTAACCATATTTAAAACCGGTTTTTTGTGGTTTAGTAATTATAAGAGTTTATTCACACATCGGCACAATTAAGTTGTACCTAATATGTTTATTTTTGTCGCAACTGCAATGAACAACAACAACAACAAAGGTAAGGCAAAATACATTTTAGCATCCATGCTTGTAGTGCTGTTTATTACAGTAACGCTTGGCAGCACGCATAATATCCCCGATCGCAGCCGGTTTTACAAAACTTTAACGGGCGACACCATCCCAACACCTTCACTTGATTCAATTATTGGTAAAAAAAGTACTGCTGCAAATTTAAAAGATACCATTCCATCCAAAGATTCACTCATCATAAAAGATTCGCTGATAGTTGCTGTGGACACATTTGATTTTAAAGTGTCGAAAGATTCGTTGGATGCACCCGTGGTGTATCATGCAGATGATTCGATGGTGATGGATGTGCCTGGTAAAAAAATATTGTTGTATGGTAAAGAGGCTAAAGTTACCTATACTGATAATGAACTAACGGCACCGGGTATCCAGTTTGATCAGCGCACAAATATGGTTACTGCTTTTTTGCGCAAAGACAGCCTGGGTAAAGTACTTTCATTTCCTACATTTAACCAGGGCGAACTTAAAACAGTAAGTGATACCATTGCATTTAACATGAAATCGGGGAGAGGTATTACCAAGGGCACTTATACCACACAGGGCGAAATGTTTATTTACGGCGAACGGATAAAGAAGGTAGATACAAGCGCTTTCTATGCTTACAAGGCAAGGTTTACCACCTGTAACTTAGATACGCCGCATTTTTCGTTTGTAAGTAAAAAGATAAAGTTCATCAATAAGAAATTTGCTGTAACAGGCCCCGTGCATCCTGAGTTTGAAGCTGTACCGGTACCCATCATACTTCCATTTGGAATTTATCCTTTAACGCAGGGCAGGCACTCCGGATTTATTGCTCCATCATTTACTTCCAACGAACAATTTGGGTTAGCCCTTGAAGGCATTGGCTATTACAAAGTAATTAACGATAACTGGGATGTAACTACAAGGGGTACTTTATATTCTTACGGCGGTTATACATTTAATATAAGCCCCCGCTATTACGTACGGTACCGCCGGCAGGGCAACCTATCATTCGATTACCAGCGCTTTAAAAATAACTTTAAAGGCGATCCCGATTATTCTACCAACAAATCATTTAATATCCGGTGGAGCCATAGTGTAGATACCAAATCGAGGCCCGGTACTACATTCAATGCCAATGTAAATGCAGGCAGCAGTAAATTCAATTCGCAGGTGCCCAATAGCCCAACCCGCAATTTTAGCAACCAGTTAAATTCATCCATTGCTTATGCAAAAGTGTGGAAGGATAAACCTTACAATATTTCCATCAATGCCAACCATTCGCAGAACACCAATCTTAGTTTAATCAACGTTACCTTACCCGATGTAAGCTTTAATTTAAACACATTATATCCCTTTAGAAGAAAAGAAGCAATTGGTAATTATGCCTGGTACGAAAACCTGGGCGTGGCACTTAATACCAATGCAAAAAGCCTTACCTATTTTACCGATAATGATTCTATCAGCCAGTTAAATATTGGTAAGCAGATATTTAATAACCTGCAGTGGGGTGCCAACCACAATGTGCCCATTACATTATCGCTGCCACAGCTTGGCCCGCTGCAGATAGCGCCCAGCGTATCTTACGTAGAAAGATGGTACCAGCAAAAATTTACCCGTAACTGGAACACTGTAAAAGGCAAAGTAGATACCACCCTCAGCAAAGGTTTTTATTCAGCCAGGGATATGTCTTTCGGCATCAGCATGTCGAGCAGGATATTCGGGTCATTTTCCTTTGGTAAAAATTCAAAAATAAAAGCCATCAGGCACGAGATACGGCCATCCATAAGCGCTAACTACAAGCCTGATATGAATGGCAAATATTTTTACGATACTCAGATAGATACTGCCGGTCGTTTTGGAAGGTTCAATGTTTTTGACAATAGTATTTATGGTGCATTTGGCGAGGGCAGGTTTGGCGGTATGAGTTTTAATATTGATAACAATATCCAAATGAAGGTAAAGGATAAAAAAGACACCGCTGCCGATGCTGTTAAAAAAGTAACCTTGATAGATGGGTTAAACCTGAGTGGCAGTTATAATTTTCTGGCAGATTCATTTCGCCTGAGTACGTTTAGTGTGGGGGCACGGAGTAATTTGTTTGAAAAGATAAGCATCACTGCCAGTGCAATTTTAGACCCCTACCAAACCAATGCAACCGGCGACAGGATTGACCGCCTCGTATGGCGCAATAAAATACTTACGTTGGGCAGGTTTGTTGCCGGTAATATCTCCATCTCCAGCCAGTTCCAGGGAGGCGATAAAAAGCCACTACAAAATCCCAATAACCTCGGTCAGCCATATAACCCGGGCACCGGCATGCCATTGGATGAATACGAAACCGAAGCAGCTTATATCAGTAATAACCCGGCAGAGTTTGCAGATTTTAGTATCCCCTGGTCGGTCAATTTTTCCTACTCACTCCGCTTTCAGCGGGATAGAAAGCCCGACTACAGCGGCTTTACCACCCGGGTGTTCCAGGATATTAACTGGAACGGCACCTTAAACCTTACACCAAAATGGCAGTTGGGTTTAAATGGTTTCTATAATATCTCCGCAAAAGAACTCGGCACAATTTCAGTTTCCATAGCCCGTGAAATGCATTGCTGGCAAATGGCCATCAACGTTTCCCCGGTTGGCCGTTACCGTTTCTTCAACATTACCATCAGCCCCAAATCGAGCCTGCTAAGAGATATCAAAGTAAACAGGACGAGGTATTTTTATGATTTGTAGCCCCCGTCCCCTCCCGATAAAAATCGGGACCTTGTTCCGGGGAGTTATGCTAAGCGTATTTGTTTTGCGAATAGTAGAATTATTTGAGAAGATTTTTTGTCCTGGCTAAGAACCAATGTGGTACATCGTTGCGTCGCACTCTTGTACATTTTATCTATGTGGATCTTTACCTGCGTTTTGTAATAAATAATCAGTCAATATACCACATCAAAGTATTTAATTCGTGTAATTCGTTCCTTAAAAATTCGTGTAATTAAATCTGTGTAATTAAAAAATCAATATTTCTCCTCATCCTTCTTTTTACCATGCAGGTTTAAATGCACTTCCCAGCCATCGTAGTTGTTGGTAATTTCTACTTCTGCATAAAAGTTTTCATAATCAGTATCAGCAGTATTTAGTTTTAGTGGGGTCACAGTAAAGCGTACACTTTCGTTGGGGGCTTCCAGCTCGCCGGTAAATGAAACGGGCATTTTTTCACCGGATTTTATCTTGGCTTTTTTTACAAGGTGGTAAGTATTTTTATAAATTTTTACAGCCTCCTCATAGCTTTCACCTTCGTACATTATGGCCTGCCAGCTTGCAGTAGTATCTTCAACGGAATGATATCTTTGAATAACGCAATGCGCCGCACCGGGCATACCAGCCTTTGATTGGTACACATGCACCAGCCCCTGCGAGGTGAGTTGTTTACCCTGTATGGGATAATAGTTACTTTTAAAATTATAGACTACGCTCGTTAATGAATCAGTAAAGGCAGCATCTTCAGGAAGTAGCTTTTTATAAAATTGAGCATGGGTAAAAAGGGTGCCATTCACAAACAGCATAAGAAGGAAGGTTGTTTTTTTCATAGTATTGGTTTAGGTGCAAGATAAAAATACAGGCTTACATTAATGGGTTGTTTTTTTATGGGTTAGTTAAGCAACACTGTATCTTTTTTTATTAATGATAACGAAATTATACGCAAACAATTGTATCAGCATTAAAGCCATTGCATCAAATTAATTCTGTCATTATTTACACCGTTGTTGGTGCTCTCACAGATAACAATTTACCCCGTTATTTTTTTATGAATTTATAAGGGTGCTGCATATATTTCATGCCCGGCAAAACATTGCCTTCAAAATCGAAGAGTGCTGCATTTTCCCAGCTTGAACCCTTTCCCCACCTGTCTTTCATGGGTGAGGTTATCCACGCAGGCTCCCAGTACATGATGCCGCTGCCACCGCCATTTATTATTTGCTGCACCAATTCTTTAAGGTAAGCAAGTTGTCCATTTTTACTCACTTCAAAACCGGAGATGGTGCCCGTAACATCACCAAATAAATTATTGTAACTATCCGCATTTTGCATCGTAAAAGGAAAAGCTGTTTCCACCACCATCACTTTTTTATGGTACCGTGTTTTTATGTTTCGGATGATGCGGCTTAAAACTTTTAATGAATCTACGGTGCTCCATTTATAATAATGGGAAAGGCCCAGTATATCAAAATCTTTTACCAGTCCTTTGGTTACAATATTCTCCGTCCAGGCTTCTGCATATTGCAACTGTGCCACATGGATAATTACCTGCGGTTTTATCCGGGATGTTTTTGAAAAATCCCTCACAGCTTTTATACCGCTGTTGAGTAAGGCACCAAATTTATCCCAGCCCTGCTTGCCTGCCGAATCTGTTTTGCCCAGGGGCCATAGCATGCCTGCATTTGTTTCGTTGCCTATTTGTATCATTTCGGGTACAAGGTTTTTGGCTTTAAAATAATTAAGCACATCCAGCGTGTACTGATAGACTGAATCTTTTAAAACCTCAAATGAAAGTTGCCGCCAGGCAGTGGGTGTGGGTTGTTGGTTAGGGTCGGCCCAATCATCTGCATAATGCAAATCAAGATTTACTGCCATGCCTGCTGCTTTAGCCCGGCGCATGGTTTTTTCTACATCAGCCAGGTCGCTGTATAATTTGCCACCAGTTACAGAAGCCACCCACTGCGGATCATGCCATAGGCGCACCCTTACGGTATTATTGCCATATTTTTTAAAGATGGTAAACGGATCTTTCTTTACGCCGTTGTCTTTATAAATTCCGCCATAATCTTCAATTTCGTTTACATACGAAAGATCGGACCCCATTACAAATTGCTGCCAGTTATAGGATTTTTTGTTTTGGCTTGTTGCAGTGTAATGTGCAAGTGTTAGTAGTAAAATCACC
>JANMVB010000306.1:0-3170 GCA_031392305.1 Ferruginibacter sp. | reverse complement strand
AAAAATAAATACGCTAAAAGTTTATAAGTGCTTGCCTATTGCCCTATGCCTGTTGCTCATTGTCTCCTGTAAAAATGATAAAGTAAAAGATACGGGTGAGGCACAACACGCCGCACACGGCGAGATATATTATACCTGCTCCATGCACCCACAAGTGATGAAAGATAAACCGGGTGATTGTCCGATATGTGGAATGGCGCTGATACAGGCTGCAAAAACTACCACCCCCGAAAACGAAGGGGTACAATTGACCGGGCAACAAATAAAGCTCGGCAATATTATAACAGACACGATACGCAGCGGAATGCTTGGCGGACAAACGGTACTTACCGCCACACTTAATATTGACCAAAGTAAAATTAATGCTGTAAGTGCAAGGGTGATGGGTAGAATTGAACGGATTTATTTTAAAAACCTGGGTGATTATGTTAGAAAAGGAGATAAATTATTTGACTTGTACAGTGAAGAATTGAATAGTGCCAAACAGGAATATATACTGGCACTGGAAAAGCAAAAGGTATTAGACAATTCAATTATTGATTTTACTGGGCTGGTGCAAAGTGCAAAAAATAAATTATTGTTATGGGGTTTAACAGAAGCACAAATACAGGCGTTGGCGGTTAAAAAAATCGCCTCACCCTTAACCACTTTTTATAGCCCTGTGTCAGGTTATATTACTACACTGGATATTAACGAAGGGGAATATACAATGGAAGGCGGCACTATTGTACGAATAACCGATTTGTCAACTCTTTGGGCCGAGGCACAAGTATACAGTTCCCAGCTATCGCAAATAGATAACAATGCAGTTGCCATTGTTCAATTCCCCGATTTGCCGGGCAAACAAATAAATGGAAAGATTGAATTCATGAACCCCGAAATTAATCCGCAAAGCCGCATAAACCTGCTTCGTGTAAATGTAGCCAACCCCGGAAATGTATTGAAGCCGGGTATGCCAGCTTATGTAATTATTAAAGGCAAAAAGCAAAACAGCTTAACCCTACCTTCTGATGCTATCATTCGTACAGGTACTGGCGCATCTGTTTGGATACAAACCGGCCAGGGTTTTTTTAAAAATATAATGGTTGAAATTGGTATGGAAGATAGCGACAGAATTCAGGTAAAATCAGGCCTTCAATCAGGGGATATTGTTGTTATCAGGGGAGCATATTTATTAAACAGTGAATTTATATTTAAACAAGGAGCTGATCCGATGGCAGGCATGAAAATGTAATGAAGTTTCATCCACAACAAAAAACTATAAATCTTATCAGAAATTCTGTAATAGTTATGATGTAGTGTGATGGTAACTTTGTTTAAAATAAAATTATCATGACACATACATATAAAGTTTCGGGAATGACATGTACAGGTTGCCAGGCAAAAGTGCAGGGTTTACTTATGAAAGTTGATGGCGTAAAAAATGTACATATTGATTTACCCAAAGGCGAAGCAACGATTGAAATGAATAAACATATTTCAACAGATGATTTAAAAGCGGCATTACAGGATTATCCAAAGTATGGGCTATCGGAAACAAATGATGCATATGCAATGGTAGATACCGGTGTTGAAACCGAAGCACCAAGGTCATGGGTAGCAACCTATAAGCCAATACTGCTCATCTTTGCGTACATAACAGGCGTTACTCTTTTATTGGAGTATTTAGATGGAGTTTTTGCATGGATGCGGTGGATGAATAACTTTATGGCAGGCTTCTTTTTGGTGTTCTCTTTTTTTAAATTATTAAACCTGAAAGGCTTTGCCGAAAGCTATGCCATGTATGATATTGTAGCAAAAAAATGGAATGGTTGGGGTTATATTTATCCCTTTATTGAACTGGTGTTAGGCCTGGCTTTTCTTACAGGCTTTTATCTTATACTTACCAACGTAATTACTTTTGTGGTGATGACAATTAGTATTATCGGTGTGTTACAAAGTGTATTAAATAAGCGTAAAATTAAATGTGCCTGCCTGGGTGATGTATTTAATTTACCGATGAGCACTGTCACCATAGTTGAAGATGCACTGATGATTGCAATGAGTGGGATAATGTTGTTAATGCTGTTATTATGACTGTAATAAAATCAATAGGGGGAATTTTATGGAGAATTTTTAAAAGCATTTTTGTACGCAAAAAAGATTGCTGTAAATAACAAGGTATATTGCTTTAAAGCGCTATTTTATAAACTACATATATTTAGAACAGCTTAACAATACAACCAGTTGTACATTCAACTATTTAATATTTTATAACCATGAAAAAAATTAAAATCATACTCACCTTGACATTAGCTGTTTTTTGTATGAGTGCCTCCACTGCACAAACAACCGAAAAAAAGAAAGCCACGAAAAAAGTAAAACCTGCGGCCACTCAATACCAATGCCTTATGAAATGTGAGGGAACTAAAGTGTACAGCACTGCAGGAAAATGCCCAAAGTGTGGAATGAATTTAAAGGCAATAGCAAAACCAGCAACAACTTTAATGTACCAATGCCCCATGAAATGCGAAGGTGATAAACTGTACGCTGAAAAAGGCAAATGCCCGAAATGTAATATGAAGTTGAAAAAAACTGCAACAATCAATCATCCTCTACCGATAAACCATCAGCAGTAATGTGGATTTCTTTTTCTTCGGTACCATCTTTTATTTCAGCTTCAAAATAAAACTTGCCACCTTCTTTTTCGGCCTTCCATTTTATGACCTGTGCAGCAGGATATTTGGCCCGGAAGGCAGCAATTACATTCTGCGGCACATCTGTTTCTTTTATTTCAAATTCATTGGATGAGCAGGCTGCTAACGCAATGGAAATAATTAATGGGAAAATGAGTCTTTTTTTCATACAAATAATTTTAGGGGTTGTTAATTTTACTTTTTGTTATCAGCTAAGGCTTTAGGCTGAGGCAGTATATACAATCGTTAGTTCGTAGCTGCCCTGTAAAGTTACAACGGCGGATGATAAGAAATACAAATTGGCTTTCTTCGGTGATCAATACTTAAGCTGATTAGCTAACCAAAAATTAAGCATATAAAACACTATTTTTGCATCAATGAAATTTTTGGCATTCATAATGAGTTTTTATATGCTGGCCCTCGGGTGTTTTCCCTGTGGCGACAGCAATGAATGCAATGAAACCCTACAACAAAAAATTTCAACTGCAAGCCAAC
>JANMVB010000271.1:0-9793 GCA_031392305.1 Ferruginibacter sp. | reverse complement strand
ACCTGGATTTACACTTCCGGAAAAATTTACAGCGGGTTTATTGAATACACTGGATGAGGTTATAATGGCGCAACTGGGTAACGATAAACTAATTACCCCAGACATGATAAGGGGAAAATATAGTACGCTTGAAAAAGCAGTTTTGAAAAATAACTGGCCCAGGCTTAAAGATGCAAAAGGGAAATTTATTTTTATTTTAGACGAGGAAGGTGATAAAAGAGCTGCCTATATACATAATCATCCCTCGCTGCGGGGCAGGGTATTTTTTACCAATTCACCTGACGGTACACCCGAGGCTGCTATCATCATTATGAATGACCCTATAAAAAACCTCAGCAAAATACAGCAATTGGTTAAGCTGGGATATATCGTTCGTACCCGTGCAGATGCCGATACCCGGGAAGCCCGTAGCAACGACCCAACAAGGTTTTTAGCTGCCTGTAAATCGGGTGCACAGATAATTTCCACAGATTATTACGAAAGGAGTAATTTATTTACCTCTCCCTACCTGGTTTGTTTCAGCAATGGAATTTATGTAAGAAAGAACCCGGTTTTGGAATAACAGCCAGATATTTTATATGGTAATTCAGCAACGGAGGTTGCAGAACATTGGGTATTGGGCAAAAAAAAGGGCCCGAATAGAAATTCAGCCCGTTTTAAAATCCAATATCCTATGAAAAACCAAAGTAATAACGTGGCAATTGAAATAGTATTGTAAAAAGGGAAAAGAATTTTTAAAATATTTCAGTTGAATAAATACTAATTGGACAATACATTAAGAATTCGGTTTATTTAAGCTATACGATCCTGCGTTTTTTTTAATGTACCTACCCTAAAAAAAACAAATTCAGCCAATTTCAAGGAATATGTTACTATGGTTTAATCCTAAAAGGCCATAAAAGTTTAACAACTGATGATAGTAGATATAATCCTACAGATATTTGACAGTTCAGGCCAATTATTAAGCTTAAAAATATTTCATATTTGCAGTAGAAAAATTTCAACCGTTAATCCTACCAAAATATTTGAGCGATGAAGTACTATTTAGTAAGCTACCTGATTTTAGATGGTAAGAATGTAAAGGAAAATGCACAGGTATATATATCGTTACACAATTTTGCAAACATTCTGGATTTTAAACAAAATATTTCCACGGCAAAAAAAGCTACTGAAAATGTTGAAACAATTGTAATTAAAAGTTATAAGCAAGTGAGTATGGAAGAATACAATCTTGCAAATAAACAAATTGCTTAATAAAAAACGCCGGTACTTCATTTACTCTATTATATCCACATCAATTGGGATAAACATTCCTGTTTTTTGATTGATTTTTAATAAGCGTATGTACATGCTGCCTGATACCCAACGACGCAGCGGTTTACATATATACATAACCCCATTAATTTAGTTTCTTTTTTGGCTTTACCTGCCAGCAGCACCTTCGTTTTATAAAAGTTTTTAACGTTTATCAATTACCATTTGATATGCGTTATATATAAAATAAACTTTAGTGAATGTGTGAATTATGCAAATCTTACTTGCTGATGTGTAACAGGTCATAATTATAAAGAACAGAACTTTGGCTTTGTTTTAAACCCACCCACTCTATCCACCCAATACAACATGAATGAAAATAAAAGTGAGTGAAACTCATTAAGTTATTATTCTTTATTTTTCAAATTAACATATTTACAATGATCAAAACATTTGTTATCCTTATGTGCTTTTTGGCAGTAAAAACTACAGCATCATCACAAGCTGCTTATTCAACAATTACCATTAATCAAAAGCCGCAACCCGGATTGATACTTCAGTTACCGAATAATACTGAATTGGCGGAAGGCACCATACTACAAAAACTAAAAGAAACTGGTTATTCACCAGAAACAAAAGGAGCTTTATTCTGGAAGAAAAATAAGCAGGATGGGTTTTATGTATTTAATGGCATTCAATTACCAGAGCTTAGCAATCAGAAGGTAGATATGTATTTTAAGGTAGATCGCAAGAGCAAGAAACAAAAAAATGAGTCCACTATTTATATGCTTGTGAGCAAGGGGTACGATAATTTTATTTCGCCGGAGGCTGATTCTGCTACTTACGCTGCTGCCACTACTTTCCTTAATGGATTTTTATCCGGCACAGCAAGTTATAGCCTGAACCTTGATATTATAGAGCAGGACAAGACGATCAAAAATGCAGAAAAGAAACTATCAAATCTTAAAGATGATGAGAAAGATATCATGAAAAAAATTGAAGACTTACAGGCAGACCTGGTAAAGAAAAAAAATGACCAGCTATTGCAGGAAGCTGAAATTGCTACTGAGAAAATTAAGCTTGAAGCACTAAAAGCAAAAGTTACTATACAATAGAATATATACTTCGCAGAGAATAAAAAAGAGAATGATTTTTTTTGTCCGGGCTGTGAACCTATGGGCAGCATCGTTGCATCGCCCTCTTGTACCAAACACCTATGTGGAACTTTAATTGCGTTTTAAATAACACCTGCTATTACTTCTTTTGGAACAACCCGATTTTCGGGAACGATAGAAGCTCCACTAATATCACAATTGAGTATTATAAATTTAAAACAACACGAAATAATATGAAACAACAAAGTAAAAAAAAGCACGCAGGCGTTTGGCTTGATAATCAAAAGGCATTGATCATTGCAAATTCATCGGAGATGGAGAACAGTGAATATGCGGTGATGGAAAAAATAAAAGCAGCAGATCATTTCGGTGGTGGCAGCGAACATTCAATGAATAACGCCAAACAATCTGACAACCAGAAATATTTTAAATCAGTTGCTGGCACATTATTAAACTATGATGAAATATTGATTTTTGGCCCGGGCAAATCGCAGGAGCAATTTCAAAATTACCTGCATGAAGATGCCCAGTTTGGCAGCAAGAAAATTACCATTGATAGTGCTGAGCAACTAACCGATCCTCAAATGCTTGCAAAAGTGAGGAACTTTTTCGGATAGGGAAACTGGCAATTTTACACCACCAGTTTGCCAATTATTTAATAACAGGCTTACAGTTTTATACTGTAAGCCTGTTATAGTTTTCAGGTAATATGTTGCCTTCTTCGAATAGCCTTCCAGCAATAATTATTTTGCATTTCCCTTCTTATCCATATTTATTGTTATCAGGTACATGCCGCCTATAAAATTTCAGCTTTATCAACATCCTTAGCGGTAATTTTGCAATATTCTTAATTGAATTAATAATTAATGAGCAGCATTACCATCGCTAAACCCCAGGTGCAAATTGATGAGGCAATAAAGGAACTGATAGCTGAACAAACAGAACAGTGTACCATTGTACATTGCAGGTATTACTCTACAGAACCTACGGGGGTGCGTATCTGGCCTACTACTTACCTCGTTGAAGACAATGGCCTGCGCTGCAAGCTGATTAAAGCTTTTAATATTTCAATTATGCCTGAATGGACGTATCATTTTACCGAAAATGATTATATCCGGTTTACGCTGGTGTTTGAAGCACTGAGTAGTAACTGCCGCCATTTTAATTTGCTTGAAGACATTCAGCAACCATTTAGCTTTTACAGTGAAGTGGTGTCAAAGAATAGCTCTGGTGTGTATTTGGTAGAGGTTTTTGTGAGTTAGAAACAGGTTTGCTTTATACATAATACTCAATAAATAAAATGCGAAAAGGCCTCATCATTTTTATACGCAACCCGATAATAGGGAAAGTAAAAACCCGGCTTGCCAAAACCACAGGCGATGAAAAAGCACTACAGATTTACACAAGATTACTGGAGCATACACACAACATTACCAAAGATATTGACTGCGATAAATTTGTTTTTTATGCTGATTTCATAAACAGTAATGACTTATGGGAAAATGATATTTTTAATAAAAGAATGCAGGCTGATGGTGATCTTGGAGAAAAGATGTCGGGTGCCTTTAATGAATTGTTTAATGAAAGGTACAACCAATTAATGATTATTGGCAGCGATTGTATTGAACTGGATGCAACTATTATCGAGAGCGCTTTTGATATACTTACAAAAAAAGATGCAGTGGTTGGCCCATCAAAAGACGGTGGTTATTATTTACTTGGAATGAGCAGCTTTTTTCCGGATTTATTTATAAACAAACAATGGAGCAGCTCAACAGTATTGATAGATACATTGCGTAATTTTTCAGCAGGCAATATAAGCTTTGAAAGCCTGCAGGAATTAATTGATATTGACGAAGAAAAAGACCTGCCACCATATTTAGCCCATGATTTATTGGGGAGAGATTGATAGGGTTCATTTAATGCTGTTGTATAATTTGTTAAACAAAAATATTTTTTTAAGGTAAAGGAAACCCGGATGGATGTTTTCAAGTATATGGATTGGATAAAAGCGGCTGTTGAAGCAATGCTTCAGCGAAGATTAGTCGAAAGTTATTGTGGTATTTTAAGAAACAAATTAAATATGAAGAAGTTACTGGTGATTTTAAATATGGCCTTGTTATTTACAGCGTGCACAACCGCTCAAAATTCCAAGGCTCCTACGCATGAAAAATGGACGGCAATGGTTCAAAAATATGTAAGCCCGGCAGGCAATGTAAATTACAAGGGATTTAAAGCCGACGTAGTCAGACTCAACGAATACCTGGCAGTACTCAGTAAGCAGCAACCTGGTAAAAACTGGACGAAGAATGAAGAACTTGCTTTCTGGATCAACGCATACAATGCCTTTACAGTAAAGCTGATTGTTGATAATTACCCGGTAAAAAGCATCAAAGATTTAAACCCCGGCGTATCAGTAATTTTTGTAAATACGGTGTGGGACAAAGGCTTTTTTAG
Source organism: Ferruginibacter sp. (assembly GCA_031392305.1). GTDB lineage: Bacteria > Bacteroidota > Bacteroidia > Chitinophagales > Chitinophagaceae > Ferruginibacter. Next base: position 4,967 of record JANMVB010000271.1, on the reverse strand, counting down.
TATCGGTGGCAATAAGATGAGCCTGAATGATATTGAGCATATAAAATTGAGAAAGATGAATGAGCCCCGGATACATTTTACGATTGTATGTGCATCTAAAAGTTGCCCTAAATTATTGAACACGGCTTATGAAGCAGCTACATTGGAAAACCAGTTGACCAAAGCTGCAAAGGATTTCCTGGCAGATCCTTCAAAGAATAAAGTGAGTAACACCAACCCTAAACTATCTAAAATATTTGACTGGTTTGCCGGTGATTTTAAAGTAAACGGCAAATCAAAAATTGATTTCATCAACCAGTTTACAACTGTAAAAATTGATAAAAACGCCAATATTGGTTACCTTGAATATGACTGGAAATTGAATGAGTAAGATTGGTTAGTAAAGTTCGCCGGCAACTCTTTCGTAATTGGAGGAAATAGTAACTTAAAAATTAATTGATATTACGCAGGTAAAGTTCCTCATAGGTATGCGGTACAAGCGAGTGACACAACGATGTTTAATTGAAATTCAAATGCTGGTAAAAAAATAAATTAACACAACCCATACAATTACAGTGTCCCCACATAACAAGCCCGATAAAAATATGCGGCATATCGTTATTATTGGCAACGGTATTTCGGGCATTACCTGCGCCCGGGAAACAAGAAAATTAAGCGATCACACGATCACAGTTATCTCTGCAGAATCTGACTATTTTTTTTCACGGACAGCGCTGATGTATGTGTACATGGGGCACATGAAATTTGAACATATACAACCTTACGAAAATTTTTTCTGGCAAAAGAACCGTATCAATTTAATAAACGCTTTTGTGCAGCAAATTGATACTGGTGCAAAAACGATACAGCTTGATAATGGCACTACCATCAGTTACGACAAACTGGTAATTGCTACCGGTTCGGTATCCAACAAAATTGATTGGCCCGGCCAGCACCTGGATGGTGTGATGGGATTGTATAGCAAACAAGACCTGGAGAATTTAGAAAGGTGTACGCCAAATTGTAAACGTGCGGTGATTGTTGGCGGCGGGCTGATTGGTATTGAAATGGCAGAGATGTTGCATTCGAGAAATATTGCTGTAACGCTGTTGGTGAGGGAGGCTGGCTTTTGGGGTTCAGTATTACCCGCAGGTGAATCGGAGATGATTAACCGGCATATCAGGGAACATCATATTGACCTGCGACTTTCTATCAACCTGGTAGAAATTATTTCAGATGACGATGGAAAAGTAAAAGCTATCATAACTGATAAAGGAGATACAATTGAATGCCAGGTGGTGGGGTTAACGGCAGGGGTTTCTCCTAATATTAGTTTTCTTAATGGCAGCGGAATCAGGCTGGGTAAAGGTGTTATCGTAAATAACTTTTTAGAAACCAATATTGAAAACGTATATGCCATAGGTGATTGTGCAGAACAGGCGCAGGCTATTGGTTTAAGAAAACCAGTAGAAGCTGTATGGTACACCGGCAAAATAATGGGCGAAGCACTGGCCAAAACTTTATGCGGACAAAAAACTTCTTACGAACCCGGCCATTGGTTTAACTCTGCTAAATTTTTTGATATTGAATACCAAACTTATGGATGGGTTTGGGCAAAGTCACGCTCTTATGAAGAACAATTTTATTGGGAACATAAGGATGGCAAAAAGGCAATCAGGATATCTTATGATAAAGACAGCAGGGAATTTTTAGGTATCAATTGCCTGGGTATAAGAATGCGCCACGAGTTTTTCAATAAGGTTTTAACAAACAAACTTACAGTGGATACAGTTATTAAAAATCTTTCCGCAGCTAATTTTGATCCGGAGATGTTTGACAGGTATGAGAAAGAAATAATACTTGCTTTTGAAAAAAATAATCAGCATCAATTTCAATAAATATGGATCAGGAAAATAAAAGCATTGCAGTAACCAACCCCGATGCCAATGATTTAAATGGCGTTCAGAAACTTTCGCTTGCATTAGGTTTTGCAGGGCTGTTTATTATGGTACTTGCTTTGGTGAATATAAATTTTCCATACAAACCCACCTGGTTGTTCCTCTCTATTTTATTTATTGTTTCCGGCATTATTATTTACTCAAGGGCCACTTATAAAAAACTACCAGAAGGCATAAAGAACAATGGTGTATATTTTAAAAGTATGTCTGGCAAAGGTGTGTGGGCCTGGGGCCTGGGGATTATATTAACTGTGTTATATGTTTTTTTATAATGGTTTCCTGAATACTTAGGCTTTGGTAAAGATGGCGCTGCTAATACAGGGTTGGTTGCATTTTTTGATCCGCTCAGTTACCTCCTCAACGGGCATGCTGCCAGCCAATGGTTTGTGTATGGCACTTTATACACGATGGCTATTTTGGGCTTTGGTTATAAATTTATTTTAAAATACCGGCATAACAAGTATCAACTGGTACGCACTATTTCTGTTATGTTTTTTCAACTGGGCTTTGCTTTTTTAATCCCGGAGATATTGTCAAAACTTAACCCTACCCTACCCTATTTTACAAAGGATATAAAAAACATGTGGCCGCTCAATTATTACTTTTTTGAAGACTGGCATTTAAAGGGAATGCTTGGCGGCGGCAACCTCGGTATGTTTATGTTGATTTTTGGGTTGGCTATGATTTTTATTATTTCACCTGTACTCACTTATTTTTATGGCAAGCGTTGGTATTGCTCCTGGGTATGTGGCTGTGGGGGCCTGGCAGAAACTGCAGGTGACCCCTTCCGGCACCTATCGAGTAAAAAATTAAGTGCCTGGAAATTTGAGCGCTGGAGTGTTCATACCGTACTGGTATTTGTTGTTATTACTACCATTGCAGTATTGTACACTTTTTTAAGCGACAATGCGAATGAAGGTATCATTACAAGAAACAATTTTACCTGGGGCGTTGTTATTTTTTTATCTGTAGTTATTGCTGCTATCTGGATATTTAAAAGAAAGGAACTGGATACGGATGCCCGGTACACCCTGGCATCATTGGGCATTATAATTGTTGCTGCAATACTATTTAATTTTTTGAGCGGGCAAGGCAATATTTTATTCATTGATAGTTACCAACTCCGCTCCTGGTATGGCTTTGCAATAGGGGCAGCATTTAGCGGGGTAATCGGCGTAGGATTTTATCCGTTGCTTGGCAGCAGGGTTTGGTGCAGGTTTGGCTGCCCCATGGCGGCGATACTTGGCCTGCAGCAAAAACTTTTTTCCCGTTTTCGTATTACAACCAATGGCGGGCAATGCATCTCCTGCGGCAATTGTTCTACTTACTGCGAAATGGGAATTGATGTAAGGGCCTATGCCCAAAAAGGTGAAAACATTGTGCGGTCATCCTGTGTGGGTTGTGGTGTTTGCTCGGCAGTGTGCCCACGGGGTGTATTAAAACTTGAAAATGTAAACAGCAAAAAACGGTTCAACAATGATCCGATTATTATAGGGAAAGATGGGATTTCAGTTATTGATTAATGTGTTGGTTATTAAAATAAGGGCTTAATAATTGAGTTATATTATTCATTAGCTAAGCAAAATTTTATACAACTATTATTTTGTTGTCCAGGCAGAAGTATTTCAATTAAACATCGTTGCGTCGCACACTTGTACGATATACCAATGTGGATCTTTTCTCACAATATGTGTAGTGCAAGAATTTTTATTCAACTTGAATTTTTTAATGCTTTTTATCAAGACAAAAAAATATACAAAGTGAAACAAAAGCACAAAAAGAATTGAGCTTTACTTTATAACCTGAAATGTGATTAATGGATACAATTGTAACAATATTGGTAATAATAATTATAATCATTTATACAGCCGCACTGGCATTTATATTTTTATTTAGCCTTACGCAGGCACAGCTTTTATTCCGTTATTTATTTCGCCACAAAAAATATACAGCGGCGCAGCAACCGCTGCAACATTTTGCCAGCTTACCAATGGTAACGGTACAGCTCCCCATTTACAATGAGCAATATGTAGCAGAGCGGCTGATTGACTCCATTGCAAAACTTGACTACCCGGCAGGTAAACTGGAGATACAGGTGCTGGATGATTCCACAGATGAAACAGTACAAATTATAGCAGCAAAAGTGGCATCATTGCAGGGCATTGTTAATATCAAACATATCCACCGTACAAATAGGATTGGTTACAAGGCAGGCGCATTAAAAGAAGGGCTGCAAAAAGCAAGTGGTGAATTCATTGCCATATTCGATGCTGATTTTTTACCTGAAACAGATTTCCTGCTAAAATCCATTCCACATTTTATTGATGCAACAGTTGGCATGGTACAAACCCGGTGGGCCTGGCTCAACAAAGATTATTCACTCATCACCAGGGTGCAGGCATTTGCACTGGATACACACTTTTCAATTGAACAGGTGGGCAGAAATATAGGAAAAAGCTTTATAAATTTTAACGGTACTGCAGGCACCTGGCGAAAATCATGCATCATTGATGCCGGTAACTGGCAGGCAGACACACTAACAGAAGACCTTGACCTTAGCTACAGGGCACAGTTAAAAAACTGGAAGTTTATTTACCTTGAACAGGTTGGTTCACCATCTGAATTACCACCTGTAATGAGTGCTGTAAAAACCCAACAGTACAGGTGGAACAAAGGCGGCGCAGAAACTGCAAGAAAGCATTTACGCAAAGTAATCACCTCCCAAAAAACATTCGCCACAAAATGGCATGGTGCCATGCACCTGCTCACAAGTGGGGTTTTCCTTTGCATTGTCACCTTTGCAATTTTAAGCATACCCATGTTATTGATACGAAATTTTTATCCCGGTTATTTATTGCTGTTCAGGATATCAGATGTTTTTTTTACCGGGTTTTTTGTCCTGGCAATAATGTTTTTTATATCTGTTAACCTTCAATACAAAAACAAGTGGAAGGCCATAGTAATTTTCTTTCAAACATTCCCTTTATTCCTTTCGCTATCCATGGGGCTTTCATTGCACAATGCCATTGC
>JANMVB010000239.1:0-7694 GCA_031392305.1 Ferruginibacter sp. | reverse complement strand
TCTTCTGCATATTCAGCATCTGTATAATCAATTTGCTCAAATTTTTTCTTATCAACATAGTTGCCCGGGTTTACCCTTACTTTCTCTACAATTTTAGCGGCAATTTCAGCAGCATTGGGCGTAAAATGAATATCAGCAACCAGCGGTACAAAATAGCCGCGGCGGTTCAACTCATTTTTAATATTCAGGAGATTTTCAGCTTCATTTTTTGACGGAGCAGTTATGCGTACAAGTTCTGCACCTGCTTCAATACAACGGATGGTTTGCTCAACAGTAGCCATGGTATCCATTGTGTCTGTGGTAGTCATGGTTTGTACCCTTACCGGGTGTCCATTACCCAGCAACAGGTTACCGATTTTAACTTCCCGGGTTTTTAGACGTTTATATTCCGTCATTGATTCACAATACAGTTGCATAATTTTTATATTGCTGCAAAAATAAGCTTAAAAATGCTGGAGATTACAAGAGCGGTATTTGGAAGAAATCTCTTAATCTTTTTATATCACGTAGGAAAAGCTCCCCATAGGTATGCCGTAAAAGTGAGTGACACAACGATGACGCCATGAAATACCAATGCCCGTCAACAAATTTTTCATAAAATCCTGGCCTGCACATGCTCTCCGTTAACACTTTTTACTACCAACTAATTGTTACCTTTGCCCCCCTGTCATTTTGGCTATAAAAGTTTTTAAGCATCAAATTTGACTGGGCATATTACCTGAAATAATTTATTATATATAACACGGAATTTTATGATAGGCTTTTTATCGAAAATATTTGGGGGCAACAAAAGTGAGAAAGACGTAAAAAAGATTGCCCCACAGGTTGAAAAAATCAATGGGTTTTTCAATCAATACCAATCCCTCAGCAATGATGACCTGCGTAACAAAACGCATGATTTTAAACAACGCATAAAGCAACATCTGCAAGAAATTAATGAGAAGATTGACACGAAGAAGGCTGATGCTGAAAATTTGCCTGTTACGGAGATCAATCAAAAAGATGTGATTTACCAGGAAATTGACCTGCTGAAAAAAGACAAGGATAAAAAGATAGAAGAAATTTTACAGGAAATATTGCCGGAAGCTTTTGCTGCCGTAAAAGAAACGGCCCGTCGTTTTAAAGAAAACCTCACACTGGAAAGTACCGCTACGGACCTGGACAAAACCCTCTCTATAAAAAAAGACTATATCCGCATTGAAGGTGATAAATCGATCTTCAACAATACCTGGAAAGCTGCCGGCGGTGAAGTATCGTGGAATATGGTGCATTACGATGTACAGCTAATTGGTGGTGCAGTTTTACACTCCGGTAAGATTGCAGAGATGGCTACCGGCGAAGGTAAAACGCTGGTGAGTACCTTGCCTGCATACCTTAACGGTTTGGCTGGCGAAGGCGTGCATATTGTAACCGTAAATGATTACCTGGCAAGAAGGGATAGCGAATGGAACGGCCCCATTTTCGAATTTCTTGGATTGACCGTTGATTGTATAGACAAACACGAACCCAATGGTGATGCACGTCGTGCCGCTTACAACGCAGATATTACGTATGGCACCAACAACGAATTTGGCTTCGATTACCTGAGAGATAATATGGTGCATAGTCCCGATGAAATGGTGCAACGCAAACATCATTTTGCCATGGTGGATGAAGTAGATAGTGTATTGATAGATGATGCAAGAACACCTTTAATAATAAGCGGCCCTGTAGGCCACAGCGATAATACTCAACAGTTTTTTGACCTGAAACCACGTATTGAAAAACTGGTGGATGCACAGAAAAAAGCGGTGAACCAATATTTAATTGATGCCAAGAAAAAAATAACGGAAGGCAATGACGACCCAAAAGATGGGGGCCTTTCACTCATGCGTGCCCACCGGGGTTTGCCAAAAAATGGCGCATTAATTAAATTTTTAAGCGAGCCGGGTATTAGGGTAAAACTACAGAAGACAGAAAATTATTACCTGGCAGATCAGCAAAAAGAAATGCCGAAGGTGGATGAAGAATTATTTTTTCACATTGATGAAAAAAATAACCAGGTAGATCTTACTGACAAAGGCATTAACCTGATTACCAAATCCGGCGAAGACACTGAATTTTTTATCCTCCCGGATATTGCTACCAAGCTGTCAGATATTGATAAAGGGGCATTAACAACAGAAGAAAAATTACATGCTAAAGAAGCTTTATTAAATGAGTATTCTTTAAAGGCAGATCGTATCCATACCGTGCAGCAATTATTGAAAGCATATACGTTGTTCGATAAGGATACCGAATATGTGGTAATGGATGAATCAGTAAAAATTGTAGATGAACAAACGGGCCGTATCCTGGATGGCAGAAGATACTCCGATGGCCTGCACCAGGCTATTGAAGCAAAGGAGAATGTGAAGATAGAAGCAAGCACCCAGACCTACGCAACTGTTACATTACAAAACTATTTTCGTATGTACCACAAGCTTTGCGGTATGACGGGTACGGCTGAAACGGAAGCGGCTGAGTTGTGGGATATTTACAAACTGGATGTAGTTAATATACCTACCAATCTAAAAGCAATTCGTAAAGATGAGCAGGACCTGGTATATAAAACCAAGCGTGAAAAATACAAAGCAGTAATAGATGATATTGAGCGTTTACGCCTTGCCGGCAGGCCATCGCTGGTGGGTACTACTTCGGTTGAAATTAGTGAATTGCTGAGCAGGATGCTGAAGCAAAAAAACATTCCGCACAATGTATTGAACGCAAAGCAGCATGCCAAAGAAGCGCAGGTAGTTGCAGAAGCTGGTTTTGCCGGTGCTGTTACCATCGCCACCAATATGGCTGGCCGTGGTACTGATATTAAACTGGGGCCCGGTGTAAAAGAAGCAGGCGGACTGGCCATTGTAGGTACAGAGCGGCACGAAAGCCGCAGGGTGGACAGGCAGTTAAGAGGACGATCAGGAAGGCAGGGTGACCCCGGTAGCACACAATTTTTTGTAAGTCTTGAGGATGACCTGATGCGGATGTTTGGCAGTGAACGTATTGCCTCACTCATGGATAGAATGGGTTACAAGGAAGGAGAAGTGATACAGCACAGCATGATCTCCAAATCAATTGAAAGGGCGCAGAAAAAAGTAGAAGAAAACAATTTTGGTATCCGTAAGCGCCTGCTGGAATATGATGATGTGATGAACAAGCAACGTAATGTGGTGTACAGCAAACGTACCCATGCTTTGTTTGGAGAAAGGCTGGCGCTTGATCTTGACAATGCATTTTATTCTGTTGCCGAGGGGTTGATAAATTCTTTCAGGGAAAGCAATGATTACGAAGGTTTCAAGCTGGCGGCAATTATGAATTTTGGTATTGATACCGAAATTACTGCGGTCGAATTAGAGAAAGGAACTGTAAATAATGTAGCAGAAAAATTATATGGTGAGGCCAAGGATAATTACAATCGCAAGGTAAAAGCCATTGCCGAACAAACCTTCCCCATCATCAGTAATATCCGCAAAGAGCAGGGCAATCATATTGAAAATGTAGCAGTACCGTTTACGGATGGACGCAAAGCCATACAGGCACTTGCCAACCTTGATAAAACAATTGCAACCCAGGGTGCCGAGCTGCCCAATGCATTGGAACGCAGCATTACACTTGCCCTGATAGATGATGCCTGGAAGGAACATTTAAGGGCAATGGATGATTTGCGCCATAGTGTGCAAACCGCAGGCTACGAGCAAAAAGACCCGCTGGTAATTTATAAGATTGAAGCCTTTGGTGCCTTTAAGCAAATGGACGACCAGGTGAATAAAGACATTGTAAGTTTCCTTTGCCATTGCGCCATACCCATGGAAGAAACCAATGCCGGAAAAATAAAAGAAGGGCGTGAACAAAAAACCGACATGAGCAAAATGCGCCAGCGCAAAGAAGAATTTGCAGGCGCTGCATCTGCTACCGGCGGCCCCGAATACATGAGCAATGAAAATGATTACAATGATCCCTCACCGGAAATAAAGCAGGAGCCTGTTCGTGTGCAACCAAAGATAGGCCGCAACGATGCCTGCCCATGTGGTAGTGGCAAGAAGTTTAAGAACTGTCATGGCAAAGATGCGTAGGTAATTAAAATATTTCCTGAAAGGCTAACTTAAAAAGGTTAGCCTTTTTTGTTAGTATAATTTTTTGTCCGGGCTAAGAAGCAATGTGGATCATTGTTGCGTCGCCCTCTTGTACTTTTGTTGCTAAGGGGAACGTGGGATTTGCAAGCGCCTTACCTGAAAGATGCCTTATATAAATATACTGATTGATTGTTTTGCAAAACGCACCCGTGTATAATTTTACAATCAGTAATCGTAATATTGCACCAGCAAAATAATTTATTATGAACGTTGCAGCATATATCGACCATACCATATTAAAACCCACCACTACCATAGCTGATATAGAAAAACTTTGCGGGGAAGCAGTTAAATACTCGTTCGCTGCCGTTTGTGTGCCACCCCTGTTTGTGAAAAAAGCAACACAACTTGTAGCAGGAAGCACGGTAAAAGTTGCCACGGTAATTGGTTTCCCGTTTGGTTATTCAGCCATAGAAGCAAAGGTTGCCGAAATTATATTAGCGATCATTGATGGTGCAGATGAACTGGATGTGGTGATTAATATCAGTGCCATTAAAAATAATGACTGGCAATATTTAGCAAGTGAGCTCAACGCCATTTTGCCCATTATAAAAAATAAAAATAAAGCTGTTAAAATAATTATAGAAAGCGGCATCCTTACAGATGATGAAATAATAAAATGCTGCGACCTGTATGGCATTGCCGGGGTAGATTTTATGAAAACTTCTACCGGCTATGCAGAAAAAGGCGCCACTATTGAAGCGGTACAACTCATGCGAAAATACCTTTCAGACAAAATTCAGATCAAAGCCAGCGGGGGAATAAAAACATTTGCTTTTGCCAAACAATTAATAAATGCAGGCGCAACCAGGCTCGGTTGCAGCAGCAGTATCCAGATTGTAAATGAAGCTGCACAGGAAAATTAACTGGAACAGTTTTTGCCAATATCAACACATGAAAAAAATAATTTTTGCTGCACTTATTTTGCTTGCTTCCCATACAATTAAGGCCCAGGTTACTACTACAAAAGATACCGGCCTCCACTCGGGCAAGGTTACTATATTTAAAGACAGCAGGTTAGACCTTTTAGACAAAAAAGTGGCCGAATTTAATGAGGCGCTTGCATCGGCCCCACGTACCGGAAGGGGCTACCGGCTGATGGTTTTAAGCACAAGTGATCGTACTCTCGCCATGAACCTCAGGACCCGACTTTTGCAGCTTTTTCCCGAGCAAAAAGTTTACATGAGTTTTCAACCTCCCTATATCAAATTAAAATTCGGTAACTTTCTTGAACGCTCAGAAGCTGATTCGTACAAGCAGGATATTATCAGTGCAAAATTAGTTGCTTCAAATATTTACCTGGTACCCGAAAATATAGAACTCAAGCCCGAAAAGAATAAAGACAAGGAAAAAGAAGTTCAATAAATTTCCAATTGCCCGGGCAGAAGGTTTTCATGGCAACATCGTTGTGTCACTCACTTGTACGTCATACCTATGTGGAACTTTTCCTACATTATATCTTTAAGAACAGCATTTGGAAGGTTTGCATTTGTAGGAACAGGCCGCGGCCTGTTCCTACGTAAATCCATCATACTCACGTTCCTGCGGGGTTTTCACAGCAAACTCTATAAATGATAAAATATCTTCCGTGAAACCCCAGTGTAGAAAGAGCTTCGCATAATTTTCCGAAATTCTAATGATTGCATTTTTATCATCTCATTAAATGACTGTTTCAGGCTTAACAACCTTGCACAGCAAACCATAACTTTGCAAACAAAAAGTAAAAGTGACTGAATCATTACAAGCGCAAATAAAAACACTTACAAAAAAATATTCCGGTGAGTTTATATCCATACGTCGTCACCTTCATGCGCACCCCGAGCTAAGCTACCAGGAATTTGAAACCTCCAAATTTGTGCAGCAAAAATTAAGCGAATACAATATCCCCTTCGAAATAAAAGCCACTACCGGTGTAATTGGTTTATTAAAAGGCAGGAACCCGGATAAAAGAGTGATTGCATTAAGGGCAGATATGGATGCCCTGCCGATACTGGAAGAAAATGAAATAGACTATAAATCCACCGTGCCAGGTAGAATGCACGCCTGCGGCCACGATGTACATACCAGTTGTTTATTGGGCGCAGCAAAAATACTAAGCGAATTAAAAGATGAATGGGAAGGCACAATAAAATTAATCTTTCAACCGGGTGAAGAAAAAAACCCTGGTGGTGCAAGCATTTTAATAAAAGAAGGCGTATTGGAAAACCCTGCACCTCAAAATATTTTTGGCATGCATGTACACCCCACTTTAGCAACCGGCAAATTAAGTTTTCGTGGCGGTATGGTAATGGCCAGTGCAGATGAAATTTACATTACCATTAAAAGCAAGGGCGGACATGCTGCTGCCCCGCAATTTACAGCGGATACTATTTTAATTGCAGCTCATTTGGTAGTAAGCCTACAGCAAATCATCAGTCGCAATAACAGCCCGTTTAATCCATCGGTGCTTACTATCACATCAGTACAGGGTGGCAATACCACCAATGTAATCCCTTCGGAAGTAAAGTTGATGGGCACTTTCAGGGCTATGAACGAAGAGTGGCGTTTTAAAGCACATGCACTGATAATAAAATTGGCTACAGAGCTGGTACATAGCATGGGTGCCGAAATAGATATCAGGATAGATGTCGGATATCCCTTTGTTTTAAACAATGAAATACTCACCACAGCCGCAAAAGCAAAAGCAGCAGCATATCTCGGAGAAGAAAATGTAGAAGAAACAGAATTAAGAATGGGTGCAGAAGATTTTGCTTTTTATTCTCACAAAATACCAGGTTGTTTTTTTAGATTGGGCACCGGAAATATTGCAAAAGGTATCACCATTGGCGGGCATACACCCACCTTTGATATAGATGAAGATGCCATTGAAATTGGGATGGGAATGATGGCGCTACTGGGTGCTACAAATGCGGAGTAGATAAATTATGTCATCATATCACGTGGGTAAAGATCCAAATAGGTATAACGTACAAGTGAGTGACACAACGATGTACCACATTGCTTCTAAGTAAGGACAATAAAAATTAAATAATTAAAAATACACTTTGAAAAAAGTGGATCAACCCTGGTAAAATTTTCACCGATGCAACATGGTGAACCTAAAAAAAATTTATGTCGAAAGAATTAAGCAAACAACAGGCGCTGGAATATCACGCCAAAGGAAGGCCGGGCAAAATTGAGGTGATACCCACCAAAGAATCGAAAACACAAAGAGATTTATCATTGGCATATTCACCCGGCGTGGCAGTGCCTTGTTTGGAAATTGCAGCCAATCCGGAGGACGTGTATAAATATACAGGCAAGGGTAACCTGGTGGGTGTTATCAGCAACGGAACCGCCGTGCTGGGCCTGGGAAATATCGGCCCTGAAGCCGGCAAACCGGTGATGGAAGGCAAGGCAGTGCTGTTTAAAATTTTTGCAGATATTGATGTGTTTGATATTGAAATTAATGAAACAGACCCGGAGAAATTTGTGCAGATTGTGAAGGCATTGGAACCAACTTTTGGCGGCATCAACCTGGAAGATATTAAGGCGCCGGAA
>JANMVB010000228.1:0-17007 GCA_031392305.1 Ferruginibacter sp. | reverse complement strand
CGCGACGAGCTAGCCGCGCGCGGCGCGCAGTTTGGGACGCGTTCGGACACAGAGGTGCTGCTGCAGGCGTTGATCATGGACGGCGAGAAGGAGCCATGAAAGTAATAAGAAGGGTTTTAAACAAATTATTAAAAGATTCGGGCTAAAGTATATTTTGTTTCCACGGGTAAATTATTTTTTATACATCGGTAAACAAAATCAGCTTTTTTACAAAAGCTATAATTTAAATGATTCAAGATTAAAATACTGCCCTTATGCAGTAGATAATACACGGTTTAATGAAGAGTATAAAAATTTAAAACCCCTCATTCCGATTATTAAAAAGGGCTTGGGAATTCCAGAAAGCGATAAGATAATCCTATATTCAGGTAAATACATTGATAAAAAAAGACCCATGGATCTTTTAAATGCTTTTAAGAATTTAAATGAGAAAAGTTGTTGGCTAATAATGCTTGGAGAAGGTGAATTGAGAAATGAAATGGAATTATTTATTGCAAATCATAAATTAAAACAAGTTATACTCACAGGTTTTATAAATCAATCACAAATTTGTGACTATTACGCAATTGCAGATGTTATGGTGATGTGTTCTTCTTATGGCGAAAACTGGGGATTATCAGTAAATGAAGCGATGGTGTTTAATTTGCCCCTCATCTTATCCGATCTTACCGGTTGCTCACAGGATTTAATTAAAGAAGGTGATAACGGTTATATTTTTAAAACAGGTAATGTAAATGAGCTTACTTTAAAATTAAAGCAAGTTTTGGTTGATAATCAATTATCATGGAATACACCATCCGAAACTATCATTAAAAATTATAGTTATGCTCAGGTTACTGAAACTTTTACAAATCTGGGAGCTTGAATGATAGCCTTTCAATAATACTGGTAAAGGGTTAAAAATATGAAATGCTTTTTTGTCCAAACGAAGCAGCAGCTATGGGCAACATTCTTGTGTCACTCACTTTTACCGCATACCATTTGGGATCTTTAATTGCCTTATAAATATAACTATTATTACTCCTTTTTAAACATCCTGATTTTTTGGGCAAGCCTGTCCCGATTCAGCGGGAGGAATAGAGGCAGAGTATAACACAAATCTAATTCCCTGTTTTACTCCTTGCACAGTATAAGGCAAAAGAAAGTTAGGATTATTGTAAACCTGAGCTTATACATCTTTGAATGTTTATAAGAAAATAGCTGTTAAAATCCTGGCTTAAAGATTTCGTTATAATGACAAAGATGCCATTTTTACAATGTTGAATAGAACGTCGCCAATGTCGCTCTTTAGAAATACATCAGTTGGTTAACAAATAAATAATTTTTAGACAACTTATAAGCAAATGAGATATTTAATTACTACTATACGATTTACATTTATTCAATTTAAAATAACTATAAATGGCTGTTTCTAAAGCCAGGTCCAAAATGCAATCCTCCGTTCTCGGGGCTAAAGCATTTAAAAAACAGGCTTTTCCTATTGAAGCAAAAGATCCAAATAGTATTATAAAAAAGGGCATTTGGCTATATTTTCTTTTACTGATTTTTGAAGGAGCTTTGAGAAAATGGGTAATTCCACCTTTGTCTAATCAACTATTACTTGTTCGGGATCCTGTAGCGCTATGGTTAATTATTATCTGTTATGGAAGGGGACTGATAGTTTTCAACAAATATTTGGTTGGAATGGTTTTAATTGGTTTTGTTGCTTTGTTAACCGCAATGACTGAAGGGCATCGCAATTTACTAGTTGCATTGTATGGAGCCCGAATTTTTATACTTCATTTTCCTTTAATATTTATTATAGGGCGTGTATTTACCAGAGCGGATGTAATAAAGTTGGGGAGGTTTATATTACTAATAACTCCCCCAATGGCCTTATTAATTGCACTTCAGTTTTACAGTCCCCAATCTGCCTGGGTAAACAGAGGTGTAGGGGGATCTCTTGAAGGTGCTGGATTTAGTGGGGCGTTGGGCTTTCTCCGACCTCCAGCTACTTTTTCATTTACCAATGGTACTACTTTGTTTTTTGGTTTGGCGGCAACGTTTGTGCTTTTTTTCTGGCTAAATCCTAAAAAAATAAACCGGATCATTCTCCTTGCGGCCACTGTCGGAATCTTTATGGCTATACCGCTTTCTATCAGCAGGGCCTTATTTTTCCAGGTTGTAATAACATTCGGGTTTGCAGTAATTGCCATTTCTCGTAAGCCGGAGAATATGGGTAAATTATTGATTGCTATCATTGGTGGTATTGTGGCTTTGCTGATTTTAAGTAAGGCCAGTTTTTTCCAAACTGCGACAGAAGCCTTTACTTCCAGATTTGATAGTGCTAATGAATCTGAAGGTGGACTTGAAGGCGTTATAGGTGATCGTTACCTGGGTGGAATGCTCAAGTCTATTACAGGTTCATCGGATATGCCATTTTTTGGATTTGGTATAGGAATGGGTACGAGTGTGGGTGGAATGCTGTTATCAGGTGAGCAAATACTTTTGATTTATGCAGAAGATGAGTGGGCAAGATTAACTGGAGAGATGGGAGCAATACTGGGATTAACTGCCATCTTAATACGCTTAGGACTTTGTTTTGAGCTGCTAAGGGCGGCTTATAAAAGGCTAGGTCAGGGTGATTTATTACCATGGTTATTATTAAGTTTTTGTTTATTGAACGTTCCTCAAGGCCAATGGGGGCAACCCACTTCACTTGGCTTCAGCATTATAATTGGCGGATTAACGATGGCATCATTAAAATCACCTTCAAAATTAAAGATCAGGCCGCATGTAAGAAAAAAGAAACAGGTTGAGACACAAATCAATGAAAATTAGTTATCCATTTAATAAATTTAGTAGTTGGATATAGTATTTTTTGTTCACCCCAATTTTCTGGATTCTCAAAGTATGCCAAGGTTTGCAACGATGCTTATCAATGGTATGAAACAAAGAGGACATCATGTAGAAGTATTGTCGCCCAAGCCATTCCTTTTTGGTTTGTTAGGCAAAAGCAGATGGAATAAATGGTTAGGATATATTGATCAATATATCATATTCCCCCGGCAGGTAAAAAAACTATTAGATAACAAGTCTAAAAATAAATTGTACGTTTTTTCTGACCAGGCACTTGGTCCGTGGGTGCCAATAGTAGCAGGGTATCCGCATGTTATACATTGTCATGATTTTCTGGCACTACGGTCTGCTTTAGGCGAGTTTCCAGAAAATAAAAGTGGATGGACCGGGAAACAATACCAGGCATTTATTCGACGTGGGTTTAACAAGGGGAATAACTTTATTTCGGTTTCAAATAATACAAGGAAAGAACTTCACAGATTTCTTACTTCACCATTTTTAGTCTCAACAGTTGTTTACAATGGCTTGAACCAAACCTTTAGTCCGGGCAATGTTGAAGAATCCCGAAATTTATTAGGCAGGCAAATAGGAATAAATCTTACTGATGGATATTTGCTTCACGTTGGCGGAAATCAATGGTATAAAAATAGAAAGGGTGTAATTGAACTTTATGAATCATGGTGCTCATTAAATAAAAATACTTTACCACTTTTAATGATTGGAAAAAAGCCGGACAAGGAACTATTGAATACATGGAACCAATTAAAAAATAAAGCTAACATACATTGGCTTACTGAAATGAATGATGAGCAGATTAAGCAAGCATATAGGGGGGCCATCATATTTCTTTTCCCGTCACTTTCTGAAGGCTTTGGCTGGCCTATTGCGGAAGCAATGGCTTCGGGTTGCCCGGTAATTACAACCAATGAGGCCCCCATGACTGAAGTTGCAGGAAATGCAGGATTCTTTATTAATAGAAAGCCTTTTGGTATTGAAAATGCTAAGGCATGGGCAATAGAATCAGCTAAAATAATAAATGAGGTAATAAATCTTTCTACGGAACAAAGACAAAAAGTTGTAAGTGAAGGTATAGTTAATGCAGCCAGATTTAATACGGATGTTGCACTCGATAGTATGGAAGCCTTGTATAAAAAAATACTTCAATCTTATTCTGCCTGATGAAGGTATTACGAATTATACCTAGTATGAATCCTTTGTCTGGTGGCCCTTGCCAGGGTATTCGCAACATACTTACACATTTAGAAAGGGCAGGAGTTTATACAGAAGTTGTTTGTATGGACGAGCCAACAGAATATACTTCTGGAAAAGATGCTTTTATCATTCACCAAATGGGGCCGGGCAAAAGTGCATGGCAATATTGCCCAAAACTTTTAGGCTGGCTGATTGACAACCTTCATCGGTTTGATGTAGTAATTATTCATGCCCTTTGGCTATATCATGGATACGCTTTTAGAAAAGCGATGAAAATAATTAAACAATCAGGAGAAAAAAAGGAAAACAAATTCAAGCTGCCGAAATATTATGTAATGCCTCACGGAATGCTGGATCCATATTTTCAACGGGCAGAAGGCCGAAAATTGAAGGCATTTAGAAACTGGGCATATTGGAAATTAATAGAGAGTAAATTAGTGAATGAAGCGACTGGTATTTTGTTTACTTGTGAAGAAGAACTTTTATTGGCAAAAAAAACCTTTTCTCCCTACCAACCTCAAAAGGAAATTAATATTGGTTATGGCTTACCAACTCCTCCGCAAAATGAACCTTTGATGAAAAAAGCTTTTATAGATAAATGCCCGGAGGTAGGAGATCATCCTTATATTTTATTCATTAGCCGTATCCACGAAAAAAAAGGGATCAGCCAACTCATTGAAGCGTATGCAAAATTTATAGAGCGTAATGAAAACATCAATGATTCAAACGGAGGAAAGCAATTAATCCCTCAACTGGTAATTGCCGGCCCTGGCTTAGAGACTCCATTTGGAAAAAAAATGCAGTCAATAGTTTTTGCATCCCAAAAACTAAAAGCGTCCATTTTTTTTCCGGGAATGTTAACCCAAAAAGCTAAATGGGGAGCGTTTTATAACTGTGATGCATTTATTTTACCCAGTCATCAGGAAAATTTTGGTATAGCTGTAGTTGAAGCGTTGGCATGTGCAAGGCCGGTATTAATATCTTACCAGGTAAATATTTGGCGGGAGATTATTGAAAGCGGTGCAGGCATAATTGCAGATGATACTGTAGATGGAGCAGAATTACTTATAGATTCCTGGATTCGGCTTTCGCAGGTTTCAAAAAATAAAATGAGTGAGCAGGCTTTTAAGTGTTTTAAAGAAGAATTTGATATAAGGCCTGCTGTTGAAAGGTTTTGTAATCTATTAGCTTCCCCTGAATTAGAAGTTATAAATTAACTAAGCCAGGCAGCACATTTATAATTTATTTATTTAGGTATTGAATTTGTATCGATGACTTAAAAAATAATCACTTTTAAATATTTTAATACTTCCTCACCAATTTGACAAAGGCATGTTATTTGCTTTTTTAAAAATTCTTTTATAGAACTAAACCATTCTGTCAGGAATTTATACTTTCACAAATGACTCCCACTGTTTCTGTTATTCTACCTGTTTACAATCAGCAAAACTATATTGCAGAAACAATAGAAAGTGTACTGGCCCAAACCTACACTGATTTTGAATTTCTCATTTTAGATGATGGCTCTACTGATAGGTCCGCTCAAATAATTCGAACTTATGCTGCAAAGGATAATAGGATAAAAGCATTTTTTAAAACCAACGCTGGCAAAAGCGCTGCTACCAATTATATTGTAAAAAAGGCTCAAGGCCAATTGTGCGCTTTTTTAGATGCCGATGATGTTATGCTGCCGGAACGGTTAGATACACAGGTAGACTTCCATAGAAATAACCCGGTGATTGTTGCATCAAGTTTTCATTGTTATTATATCAATGAAAATGGAAACATGTTTGGCATACAACGTTATCCTCAATTAAGAACAATCAAAGATTGGGAAGCTGCCAGTCTCAATAGGGAATTCATTGCATGTTCCTTTACTTCACTGATGGTAACAAGAAAAGCGTTTTTAGGGGCAGGTGGATTAAACTCCCGGTTTGAGCCATGCGAAGATTTTGAATTCTTAAACAGGCTGGTAGATAATAAATTTATAATTCTTATAAATCCAACTGTTTTAATGAAGTACCGTATTCACCCGGGTGCAGTAACAGTAAGAAAACCGATACTTGTATTTGATACCATCAGCTATGTAAAACATTGTATCCAGCTTCGCCGGGAGGGTAAACCCGAAATAAGTTTTGAAGATTTTATGGTTATACAGCGGAAAGTTCCTTTTTGGGTGAAGGTTAACCGCAAGCGCTTTAATTATTCCCGGATACTTTTTAGAAATGCAGGCTTTGCAGTACTCTCCAAAAAATATTTAAGCTTTGCCTGGCAAATCACTACTTCATTGTTATTATCGCCCAATTATGTGTTTAAGAAGATGACCAACTTATCAAAAAAATATTAAAGATGGATAGTGAAGGTACGTTTGTGGGGTCTAACTTTTCTTTATCAAACCGAATCGGCAGGGTATTGTGGGCAGTAACTGATTTTCTTTTATTCAAACTTTCGCCTAAGCCATTTTATGCGTGGCGTTCTTTCCTTCTACGATGTTTTGGAGCAAAAGTGGGCCAAAAAGTACATATATACCCGGGGGCAAAAATATGGGCGCCCTGGAACCTCGAAATTGGAGATGCCTCAGCAATTGCGAACGGCGCAATCATGTACACACAGGGAAAAATAATAATTGGCCACAATGTTGTAATCTCACAGGGCGCACACTTATGTGCCGGCACCCATGATTATAATTTACCGGAGTTCCCCTTAATTACAAAGCCTATAATAGTACAGGATTACGCCTGGATTGCGGCAGAAGCATTTGTACACCCCGGTATTATTATTGGTACCGGTAGTGTGGTAGGCGCAAGGTCGGTGGTAACAAAAAACACCCCTGATTGGATGGTTTGCGCCGGGCACCCTTGCAAAGCTATCAGTCCAAGAAATAATATCTCAGAAGTTTAACCTGTCTCTTTGGAGTTTTTTTGTCCCGACTAAGAAGCAATGGGCAACATCCTTGCGTCGCACTCTTGTGCTGCATACCAATTGGCAACTTTAATTGCGTTTTTTACCCGTTGTGGAGTATCGCAATTAATTTTTTTAGGAAGAAAGGAACTTTCACTTTTTTACCGTTTGAGTTTAGTTAGAGAATCAATTTTTATTGTTCATCCAAAAAATATATTGTGGGTAAAGCTCCACATAGGTATTTAGTACAAGTGAGTGACACAACGATGATGACCATTGATAAAATGCTGGTTAAAAAATCATATTTCGAATGCCAATTGATTTGCACCAGGTAACCTCATGAAAATTTTATTTTTTCAACAAAAGCGGGAATTGTATTACAGCGTTCATATTCTTTTTGACATTATCAGGCAAAACCTACCCTTATCGGTTAATTCAAAAGTGGTATATTATTCACATCATGGCTTATCAATATTAAAGCAAATACAACATATTATTTCTGTATCAACAAAGGAAAAGGGGGATGTAAATCACATAGTAGAAGAAATTAACTATGCTGCGTTATTTATGAAAAAAAGGAAAACCATTCTAACTATTCATGACATTATGCGGCTATATACCTCAACAGGTTTGAAAAAATTCTTTTTTAAATGGCTATGGTTAAAGCTGCCCATTGCCCGGGCTGGTTTTGTAACAGCTATTTCTCATAATACAAGAAGTGAGATATTGAAATATGTGAATTGCCCCCCCTCAAAAATCAGGGTTATTTATAATTGCATTTCACCAGGCTTTGTGCCCGTGCCGGTAAATTTTAATAAAGAAAAACCCGTTTTACTGCAAATTGGAACTAAGCCAGGTAAAAACGTGGATAGTGTTATAAAGGCAATTGCAGGTATTAATTGTAAGCTAAAGATTGTTGGAAAACCATCCAACGAAACACTGCGGTTGCTGGAACTGAATAATATTGATTTTGAATGGAGGATTGAATTAACCCAGGCAGAAATTATACAGCAATATATTGATTGTGATGTAGTAGTATTTGTTTCGCTATATGAAGGATTTGGTGTACCTATCATTGAAGCCAACGCAATGGAAAGGGTAGTAGTAACCAGTAATTGCTCAGCAATGGCAGAAGTTGCCGGTGATGCTGCCTGCCTGGTTGATCCGCTGAATATTGAATCCATCAGAACAGGCATACAGAGGGTAATTGAAGATGATAATTATAGAAAACAATTGATAGCGGCGGGAAGGGTAAACAAAAAAAAATTTGACGCAAAAATAATTGCAGATCAATATTACCTGCTTTACGAAGAAGTATATTCGAAAAATAACCAGCGCAAACCAGCCGCTGCATTTATTTAATTGTATAGAAGGTTTTGAATTTACTAAATAAATAATCTGATTATAAATGTTGTCCCCACTTGATTTAACGATTGCTTTACCAGTTAGAAATGAGGAAAGAAATCTTCCCGGTTGCCTTGCAGCAATTGGTAACAACCTGGCGGGTAGGATAGTAATTATTGATTCGGGCAGTACAGACCGTACGCTGGAGATTGCAAAAGAATTTGGGGCAGAGGTTGTGAATTTTGAATGGGATGGAAAGTTTCCAAAAAAACGTAACTGGTTTTTAAGAAATCATCCGGTTACTACTAAATGGGTATTATTTCTGGATGCGGATGAATATCTCACTGAAGATTTTAAAAATGAATTGAGGAAAGCAATCGTTGATGAAGAGCGTGTAGGCTATTGGTTAAGCTATACCATTTATTTTTTAGGTAAGAAATTAAAAGGGGGATACCCTTTAAGAAAACTTGCTTTATTTAAAGTAGGGGCCGGCGAGTATGAAAAAATAGATGAGGACCAATGGAGCAAGCTGGATATGGAGGTACATGAACATCCCGTACTTGAAGGGAAAGTGGGCGTAATCAAAAGCAAAATTGACCACCATGATTTTCGGGGAGTATCTCATTATGTAACAAAGCATAATGAATACGCATCCTGGGAAGCTGGACGTTTTCTTAAAACTTCCGGAGATCCGAATATATCATCAAAATGGACCTGGAAGCAACGCTTAAAATACCGCCTGATGAGAAGTGTTTTTATTGGCCCGGTATACTTCATTGGAAGTTTCTTTTTGCTAGGTGGGTTTAGAGATGGAGCCAGGGGTTGGGCGTTTGCCGTTTTGAAAATGTCATATTTTACGCAGGTTTATTGCAAAATCCGGGAGAGCAGGGTTGAATAAAAATTTGCAGACATGCTTTGTAGGAGTTATGGCCGAAGAAAAAATATCTACATAGGTACCGACGTACAAGTACGGATAAAGTGTAAAACGTGAAGCAGACAAAGGCTGTCGGATATTGGTACGAAGAGGTTGTTGAGAGCATAAAATGCCCGGAGTAACAAAAGAAATAAAATTGTAAAGTGGGCAGTTAGTTTATTGGATTGTTTTTATTTAAAAGTGGTTTTAATGTATGGGTAAACGTATTTTATTAATTGGGGGAAATTTTTCACCGGAACTTACCGGAATTGGCAAATATAATGGGGAAATGATTTCGTACATGGCAAGCCTTGGGTATGATTGTACAGTAGTTACTACCTTTCCTTATTATCCCCACTGGAAAATTCAGGCACCGTATTCAAAATCTTCCTCTTGGTTTAAGAAAGAAGTTATTATTACCGCCGGGAAAAATGCAAACCCTATAAAAATATTTCGTTGCCCTCATTATGTTCCATCCAACCCCAGTGGATTTAAAAGGATAATATCCGATTTTTCTTTTTTTTTTAGTGCCTTTATAAAAACTTTTCAATTGCTATTTAGGCCGAAATTTGATTTTGTACTTGTTGTAGCTCCCCCATTTCAGTTAGGCTTGTTAGGTTTATTTTATAAAAAAATAAAAGATGCCCGGCTCCTTTACCATATTCAGGATCTTCAGATTGATGCCGCACGTGATTTTAACTTAATTAAATCACCACTACTTATCAGGTTATTATTTAAAATAGAAAAGTATATTCTTAGAAAAGCGGATGTGGTAAGTAGTATTTCGGCTGGTATGATAAAAAAGATAGAAGATAAATATAAGCGTGAGGTAGTTTTTTTTCCCAACTGGGTTGATACAAATTTATTTTACCCGCTAAAACAAAAGAGTGATTTAAAAAAGGAATTTAATTTTAATGAATTAGATACGATAATACTCTATTCGGGTGCGATTGGGGAAAAGCAGGGATTGGAAACAATATTGGATTCTGCGGAAGAATTAAAGCATTATTCAAACTTAAAATTTGTAATCTGTGGTTCTGGGCCATATAAAGAAAAATTAAGTGAGATGAAGGAAAAGCGTAACCTGAACAATATATATTTTCTTCCCTTGCAACCTTTAGAAAAACTAAACAATTTTTTAAATATGGCTGATGTTCACCTGGTGATTCAGAAAGCAAACGCAACTGACCTGGTAATGCCTTCAAAGTTATCTGCAATATTATCAGTAGGTGGTGTGGCAATTGTAACTGCAAATGAAGGCTCCAGTTTATTTGATATTATTTCTAATCATAAAATGGGTATTTTGGTAGAACCAGAAAATTCAAAAGCTTTCGTTAATGCACTTGATAATATATTGAAAAGCGATCAGGTAATAATTAATCAAAATGCTCGTTTGTATGCGGAGCGCTATTTGTCAATTGATGAAATATTCAGATCGTTCAAAATTCATATGCAATAATTTCAATTTAATAATCTTATAAATTCTTAAGATTATTTTTTCTTTTTTCTATAGTTATATTACCTGAACAGCTTAATTCTAAAATATTGAAGATTTTAATCATTTTTTTTTGTACTAAATCATCAACATTTAATAAACCAATGAGCCAAATAAATTAGAATTATTTTATTTTTATTATAATAAGTTGTTTTAGTAATGGTATTGATGTTTACTTAGGATCTAATTAACCTCTGACACTTTAAAAAATGAACTTTTCATATACTAACGTTTTTCGATTTTTTTTCGCCCTTGTAGATTTTCTGTTCCTCAATGTAATACACCTGGTACTGATGCTAAACCTGGATCGGGTGCAGGGTGTAAATGGCACCAAGTACACAATCTTATTTGTAGTAAGCAATGTAATTTGGCTGGCTTCAGCATTCATAACAGGGTTATATATCAACGAAAAGCTATTTAATTACGAAAGTTTTGCAAAGAGGACCATACAGGCTTTTGCTGTTTTCCTTATGCTCATGTTAGCATTTATATTTGCTTATCATTTTAATTATAGCCGCCTTTTTATCTCACTTAATTTTGTATTAATTGGGGGGGCATTACTTACAACCCGGGTATTGTTTATTTGGTTAGGTGATTATTTTAGAAAAAAAGTACGTTACAATAAAAAAATAATAGTACTGGGGTATAATGACCTTTCCAAGCAATTAGTTAAGCATTTTGCAATTTATAATAAAACAATTACTGTAGAAGGGTATTTTGAAGATTATGAAAACATACATGAATTAACATTTTTTCCAGTTTTGGGTATGCGAAAAGATTGTGTTTCATATGCAATTGAAAACGAAGTAATGGAAATCTATTCAACGATTTCTCCCGAAAAGCATGCATACGTTTATGAAATGGCCCAGGCTGCTGAAAAAAATATGATCAGGTTTAAATTTGTGCCTGATTTCAGAATGTTTGTAAATAGAAATATTCATGTAGATATTGTTGATAGTATCCCTATTCTTTCTTTAAGGTCTGAGCCGCTTGAAGAAATTGTAAATAGTACTAAAAAGCGTTTTTTTGATGTTGTATTTAGTCTCTTTATTATTTTGACTATTTTATGGTGGCTGGTACCATTATTAGCCATATTAATAAAAATAAATTCTCCCGGACCTGTTTTTTTTGTACAGTTGCGCTCGGGAAAAAATAATAAACCTTTTAAATGTTTTAAGTTCCGCACCTTAATGGTCAATGATGATTCAGACTCCAGGCAGGTTACCCGCAATGATACCCGTATTACCTGGCTTGGAAAGTTTCTTCGCAAAACAAGTCTTGATGAAATGCCACAGTTTTTTAATGTTATCTTAGGGAATATGTCAGTGGTAGGACCACGCCCTCATATGCTCAAGCATACTGAAGACTATTCCAGATTATTGAACGAATATATGATCCGGCATTATGTACAGCCCGGAGTTACAGGCTGGGCACAGGTTCGGGGTTTTCGAGGCGAAATTAAAGAGCCGGAACAGCTACGTAAAAGAATTGAGCATGATATTTTTTATCTCGAAAACTGGAGCTTGTGGCTAGATGTGAAAATAATATTTGAAACTCTTTTTGTGACTGTTAAGGGTGATAAAAATGCGTTTTAATCAGTATCTTTTTGTACCTCATCTTTTATTCACTATATACTTCAGTCCTATAATCCACCCATTTTTTATTCAAATTAACTTGTTTATAAGTTAATTACGCACTTCCTAATTTTCCTACCCACCTCACTTTCCTTTCCACTTTCTACATTTTGTTATTTTTCCTTTTTCCCTTTCAGTACAAGAATTAAGTTGCTGGTTTATCGCACTTTGCAGCTCAACTTTATTTCCACACAAGTAACCTTAAAAAATATTCATTAAGAGCTATTCGCTTTGATATAATTCCAGATTCACAACTCCTTACCCTTCCTTATAAATTAAAGAGTTATTCGCAAATTAAAAGCGCTGCCATATATTCAAAAGAATAAGAGGGCGATGCAAGATCACCTACAGGCAGGGCCGTTAAACCAATGAAAATGAACATTTGTAAATAGTTGATTTCCAACGCCAATAAATTGTGTTTCATTAGTACGATGCTTATTCATGGCTTAGTTGCCTTGACAAAAAATATAAAAAGTATGGATTTTAGTTTGCGATAAGTCAGGAGTTCTGAGCTTCGTAAATATTTATAATGATCAAAGAATAAAAAGTGAGTAAAGTTTTGTCGCCCAAGCGAAGATGCAGCAATGGTCATCATCGTTGTGTCACTCCCTTGTGCCGCATACCATTGAGGATCTTTAATTGTCTTAATAGTTATTCATCATTTCATACTTCATGTTTAACCTAACATAGAAACACTTCTCCCAAATATGACGGTAACATATTTTGCGTTCACCATTACTTCATTTAATTTTAGCAATCATCTTGAATTGCACAAATTTTTTTTCCTGCCAAACACTAACTGTAATAAGTTCTTTAATTTTCCTCATCTTATTATTTGCAAAGTTTAGGGCCTTCCTAAAATATTTTCTTCAGCAAATTTTTTTTGATCTGTGGCTTTATCATTGTATAAATGTATCAACCATTGTATTATTCTAGTATTTCCCCTCTAGTAGTTTTCTATTCCTGACATTTCTATTACTACAAAAAAACCGGTTGCTATGGTATTTTTACCATAGTATCTATGCTGTTTTATCTCTCACATTTTTATTATTCAAATTATTCTTTCCGGAATAACTCTTTCACTATCAAAGTATCATGGTTTGCTGATTGCAAGGGTATAAAAAAATATTATCAAAAACCCTGCATCGCTTTTCTGATAATTTCGTAAAACCGGTTTTTATTCTGCATTCCGGCAATTTTTACTAATACTTTTTCAGTGTCGTAAATTAAGTATTACGTTACCCCCCTTTAGAAATCTATCCACAAAATAAAATGGCAATGAACTGCGTTTACTAACATGGTATATCCTTCCAGTTGAAGGGCATATACCTATCCGATCCTATTATAAACCAATCCGAATACCCTTGAAAAACCTATTCTTAAAGAAATTGCTATTTCTTTTACTCATCACATGCACAGCCAGTGCACAAGACGGAAAATTTTCTTTCACCCTTTCATCCCCCTTAAGCACAAGCGCAGGTGTATTTAGAACAGATGGTACACTGGTAAGGACCTTATGGAACAATGTAAAGTATGCAAGCGGAACTTATACAAAAATTTGGGATGGTAAAGATGACAAAGGTGTCACTATTATTAATCCTGATAGCAATTACGAGATTAAAGTGCTTTCAAATAATGTTAATTACCAGTGGCAGGGAATAATTGGTAATTCATCTGATTCATCCAGTGGTCTTACAAAGCACCGGGGTTATTATTATTGCATGAAAGGGCTCGCATTTAGTGGGTCTTACGGGTATTTTTGTACAGGTTATAGTGAAGGTTCTCCAAGTCTTGGAAAATTTAATATTGCAACTCCTAATCAAAAAAAACAATTCTTTACATCCAAAACTCAAAGTGGTGATATCAACTATGTGTGCGCCGATGCCAACAATGTATATTGGGGTGTGCATGATGCAAATGCAAATACAAATAGTTTTGTATTTGCCACTAAAGTTTCAGATGACACTGAAGTGAGTTTTGCCAATGGATCTTCTTATGCGGTAAAATATGGTAAAATCTATGCAAGGGCTATCAGTAAAGTAAATATGGCCAATGCCTATATTAAAGGTATGGCTGTCCAAAAGAATGGTAATTATTTATTCGTATCACGGTCAGCAATAAACGAATTACAGGTGTTGAATAAAGCCACCGGTGCCCTTGTACAAACACTCACTTTTGCTACTCCCAGATCATTATGTGTTGATGATCTCGATAATTTGTGGATGGTATCCGGCACCAATACTGTTGCCAGGTATACTGTAAATGTAGACGGTACATTAAGTGCGGCAACACTTAGTTTAACCGGCCTGCCCGATCCCGGAGCAATCCAGGTAACACCTGATGGAAAACAGGTAAGTGTAGCAGATTATGGCACAAACCAACAAGTTAAATTTTATAGCACTGTTACAGGCGCTGCTATCAATACATTGGGTGTAGCAGGAGGTTATTTTACAGATGCTACAGTTACCGATAACAAATTTTATTTCAATGATCTGGTTGGCAATCAACAAACCTTTATTGCTTACCAGCCAAATGGTAGTTTTTGGGTGAATGATCCAGGCAATTACAGGGTGCAGCATTATGATGCAAACAGAAATTTTATAGACAGGATAATGTCGATGGGGTCTACCTATTCTACCTGGGTAGATAAAAATAACCCTACCAGGGTATTTGCCGGATACCTTGAATTTTCGGTAGATTACAGCGTTCCGTTAACAGGCATTTCGGGCTGGAAATTAGTTAAGAACTGGGGCGCCAATATCACAGCAGCATATGATAAATCAGAGAAATTCAGGTATATTCTAACCCTAAATAATGGCAGAACATACGGTTTTCTAAGAACCAGTGCAGGGCGTGAACCGGTAGAATTTCCTGCAACAGGCCAGTTGAGATTCTCCGGTAAATTCAGGAGCGGTGGAAATAATTTCACCATGGCAAAAGACGGCTCTCTTGAATATTACACTAGAGGGAATGTTGGCGGAATTTCCAAGTTTTATACATATGCTCTTACAGGTTTTGATGCGTTGGGTTTTCCAGTGTGGAGTACCACAGCGGTAACCCTTGCTACAACCCCGGTATTAACAATTGAGGATCCAAATACAATTCCACGATTTGAGTGTATCACATCTACCGATAAGATAATAAACTATGCCTATAATTCCGTACAAACTTTTGTAAACGGAATACCCACAGTTTTAGCCAGCGGGTACCACTTGGGGGCTATTAAAAAAGGAGGTAATAAATGGTTATGGAAAACCGAACAGGCAACTCATAAGAATTACCGGGGCGATTACCCCGGTGCAGGTTATTTTGATATTGGAAACCTGGTGAATGATTATGCAGGTGGGGGCTTATGTATAGTAGATAGGAACCTAATCACCACCTATCACGGTGAATTCTGGAAGAATAGTCAAACTAATAAGTTCAACCATTACCTGGATAATGGATTGGCAATCGGGCAATTTGGTATCACCAGACCGGAAACTGGTCACCATGCCACAGCAGGAATGGCCGGAAATGCGCTCACACCAGTATTGGTAAAAGATCCCAACAGTACAGATCTATACCTGGTACACGGCGATGAAAGTGATCATGCGGGTTTACATGTGTGGAAGATAAGTGGCTTAAATACAGTAGCTGAACAAACTGTTACTATCCCTTTTCCTGCTGCATATCTTGCAGCACCGGTAAATTATGTTGACCTGATGTCGGGCTTACCCTTTGATGATACACTTACCACCAATACCGCTGGTTGGACAAGGAATGCTCCTCAAAATATTACCAACAAATTTTCATCTTATTACCTGGTTAATACCAGCGTTCTTAAATATGATAGACGGGGTTCTCCGGATATCTTTGTTCATTTTACCGACAATAACGCAAAAACAAACAGCGTAAGCAGGGACCTGGGAAACAATGCTGTTGCCAATTCCTGGAAAATATCAGGAGAGATAGCTTTCCAGGGTAATATGCCCAATGGTATTAATACCAATCAATACCTCGATGTACTGGATAATACAGGAAAAATACTGGCAAGGTTTTATGCGTCCGTAAATAGGGCAGCAACTCCTATTACAGTTACAATTTTTGGTAACACTCAAAAGATAGGTCAAGGGTCTGAAGGTTTGATCCGATCGCAGATGGACAAAATGGTGCCATTTGAAGTAAGTATCGTAAATGATACCGTCATGTTTAAATATGATAATTATCCCCCGGTAATCACTACAATCTTTGATGCAACAGGTAATTGGAGGGCCCCAAAAACCCTAAGGATACAGCATGTCTCTACTACTACTAACAGTACCGTTTATGGTTCAATAATTGATCTAAAAGATTTTAAATTTTATAAAGATTATTCGGTTGCTCCCCTTCCAAATCAGACACCGGTAGCGGATGCCGGCCCAAACCAATCGATCACATTACCAACAAACAATTCAACCTTATCCGGTAATGGAACAGATGCTGACGGTATAATTGTAAATTATTCCTGGATAAAAATATCGGGTCCTTCAACAGGCACAATTGCATCACCTACTTCTGCTACCACAGCGGTAAATAATTTGATACAAGGGGTATATAAATTTGAGTTAACTGTAACAGATGATGACGGAGCTAAATCAACTGATACCATCCAGGTAACAGTAAATTTTGCTGTAAATCAGGTTCCGGTA
>JANMVB010000218.1:0-25894 GCA_031392305.1 Ferruginibacter sp. | reverse complement strand
TATTCCTACGGCAGCGCATACTATTTGGGGCGTACTGGTGGGCAGACTACTGATACAGCCTGTTAGTGGAAATAGAAAAATTAAAACCCTGCTTGTTGCAGCGATAATTGCTTTGTTGATTGGTTATGGATTGGATATGCTGAATGCAACGCCCATTATCAAACGCATCGCCACTTCATCTTTCGTACTTGTTTCCGGTGGATGGGTGCTGTTGATGATGGCTTTTTTGTATTGGCTAACCGATATAAAAGGGTTTAAAAAACATGCCTGGGTTTTTGTGGTGGTCGGCACCAACGCTATATTTATTTATTTGTTTTTTGAAACAGTAGGTGTGCAATGGCTCAACAATACCGTAGCAATTTTTGTAAATGGCTTTTCCGGTTTATTTGCTATGCCACATAAACTGCAGGCAGTAATAAGCGCTTTGGTAACATTATCGTTAGAGTGGGGTTTATGTTACTGGCTGTATAAAAAGAAAATATTTTTTAAACTCTGATGAACTATGAAAAAACTTTGCCTTCCCTTTTTATATTCTTTGTTTGCGCTGCATACAATGGCACAAAACAAAACGGTTGTTTACAAAAAAGGCCATGAAGACGTACTGAATCCTGAAAGGGGATTTTACATTCCCACCGGTACAAAGGCAAGTAATTTTGTTTTGTTAAATGCGGCGCAATTAAAGTTGTACCGCAGTAAACCACAGCAATTGGGCAAAGCATGTTATGCCGTAACGGTATCATTAATTTACCGGGGTTACGAGCTGGATACTTTTAAAAACCAGCCGCTGTCCATTTCTTTTTTACAGCACCTGCAAAAAGATTTTGATGCAGTAAGGGAAGCCGGTTTAAAAATGATCCTGCGTTTTGCTTATACCAATAATGCAAAGGGTGGCAATTGTACGGATGAATATAAAATTTGCCCGCCTTATGGCGATGCCCCACGCAATGTGGTATTAAATCATATTAAACAATTAAAGCCGCTGTTGCAAAAAAACGCCCATGTTATTGCCGTAATGCAGCAAGGTTTCATTGGCATTTGGGGCGAAAATTATTTTACGGATTATTTTGGTGATGCTTCTACAAATGGTGTTGGAAAAATATTAGACAGCAGTTGGCTGCACCGTAATGAATTACTGCAAGCATTGCTTGATGCTTTGCCCAAAAGCCGGATGGTGCAGGTGCGTACCCCACAGATAAAACAAAAGTTTGTGTATGGCCCAACCGCCACGGTAACAAGTTTGCCGTTAAAATTAACCGGCGCCTTTAATAATTCAATTGCATCAAGAATTGGTTTTCACAACGATTGTTTTTTATCAACAGCAGATGATTACGGAACCTATTATGATTACGGAAGTTCTGCCCAGCCCAGGCAGCCAGCCAATGAAGTATTGCGAAAATATATTGAAGCCGATACAAAGTTTACAGCCGTTGGCGGCGAAACCTGCGATGATAGTTTTAGCCCGCAAAACGATTGTGCACCCTCAGGCTATGCAGAAGAGGAAATGCGCCGCATGCACTACAGTTATTTAAATGCCGCTTATAACACGGATGTAAACAATGACTGGGACAGCAGCGGTTGCCTCTATAATATTAAACGCAAGCTGGGTTACCGGTTGGTTTTGCAAAAAGCCATACTGCCTGCACAGTTAAAAAGAACGGACCAATTAGCAATCAGTTTTACCCTTGAAAATTTGGGCTATGCTTCTCTATACAATCCCCGGCCGGTAAAAATTATTTTAAGAAATACAAAAACAAAAAAAGAATTTACGGTAACGCTAAAAGCCAATCCACAATTTTGGTTTAGTGGTGTACATCAAATAAAAGAAAACTTGCAGCTCCCAAAAAATATTACCGCAGGCAGCTACCAGCTTTATTTGTACTTACCCGATGCAAACGTTGTACTGGCCGGGCGGGCAGAATATTGCGTACAATTGTGCAACGAAAATATGTGGGAAGCAGCAACAGGCTACAATAAACTTCAGCACATAATCAAGGTAAAATAATTTTTAAAAAATAGGATTAAGTTTTTCTTCGAAAACGTGCTATTGATATGGTTTTGGTCTGTGAGTTTTGGTCCGTGTTAAAATCAGTAATTGCATAAGCCGCCTCTTTTGGTTTGGTCCCGCCAAAGGCGGGATTCAAAAATGCGAAGCTTATTTTTTGAAAGAAGCAAAAGCAGCGGCGTTGCAATTATCCCGTCAAAAGACGGGACCGGCTGCGGAGGCAAAAGCAACGAATTTAAAAGAGAATACGAATTCAGTAAGGCATTTGCGAATTAAACACCTAATACTAAAAAACTGTACGATATGTTTTACAAAAGAAAAAAGATGCTTAATAAATTTTTATTGATTACCGCTGTTACCATCCTGTGGCTTGCCTGTTCTAAATCTAAAAGCCCTGCTCCGGTACCGCCAGTAATAAATCCAAATGCTATGGTTACCTACACAGAAAGCGTTGAAGACTTTGCCAACCCCGAGAGAGGGTTCTACCGCTACACTGAAGGCAGGGCAAGCGCTTACGTGCCATTGGTACAATCGCAACTGGAGAAATGGCGTGGCTTAAATAGTGCTGATGGTGGCAATTACCAGGTGTATAGCACATTAATATTCCGCTATTTTATTATGGATATTTTTAAAGGCTCCGCCTTGTCTGCTGCATTTTTGCAATCCGTAAAAAACGATTTTGATATTGCCCGTGCGGCAGGGGTAAAATTAATTCCACGTTTTGTTTATACCACTACAGTTACCGCTGGTTCTTGCCCGGAAAAATTTAATTGTGCCCCGTATGGCGATGCACCAAAAAATATTGTGTTGCAGCACCTGGCACAATTAAAACCAGTGTTGGCAGATGCTGCCGATGTAATTGCCGTAGTGCAAATGGGATTGATAGGCACCTGGGGCGAAAATTATTACACCGATTATTTTGGTGACGCTTCACAAAACGGGCAAAAAAAGTTATTGGATAATAACTGGCAGGACAGGAACGAAGTGATACAGGCTTTACTGGATGCGGTGCCAAAAGACAGGATGATACAGGTGCGTTACCCACAAATAAAACAACGTTTTGTGTATGGCAGTAGTGCCTCGGTAAACGTTGCGGCTTTAACGGACGCCGAAGCATTCACCAATTTGGATAAGGCAAGGATTGGTTACCACAACGATTGTTTTTTGGCAGGCACCGATGATTACGGCACGTACGAAGATTATGGAAATTCATCCACGCCACGCCAGTCTGCAAATGTGGTGCTGAGGGCCTTTGCAAAAGCGGATGGAAAGTATGTGGCGGTAGGCGGAGAAACCTGTGATGATACTTACAGTCCGCAAAATGATTGTGAACCAGCGGGCACTGCCGAAACAGAAATGGCTTCGCTTCATTACAGTTATTTAAACTGTGCCTACAACAATGCAGTAAACAACGATTGGCAAACCAACGGCTGCATGCTCAACATCCGCAGAAAATTAGGCTATCGTTTTGTGCTCAAAGAATTTGTTTATCCAAAAGAAATAACAGCGGGCAGCAGCATGGCTTTTACGCTTACGGTAAATAACCTGGGCTATGCCTCGCCCTTTAATGAGCGGCCGGTTAAAATGATTTTTAAGAACAGTGCCAGCGGCCAGGAGTTTCAATACACCCTCAACACCGACATCCGTAAATGGTTTACCGGCGCCACAAAAATAGAGACGTCCATCGCCACCAATGCCTCCTTAACAGCAGGCGTGTACGAGCTGTATTTATTTATGCCGGATAAATATGCATCTATAGCAGCAAAGCCCGAGTATGCCATCCGCCTCGCCAACACAGATACCTGGGATGCCGCAAAAGGGTATAACAAACTGCTGGCAACGGTTACAGTAAAATAAGTTATCATTTTTATTTTTATTGTCCGGGCAAAGAAGCAGCCCTGGTCATCATCGTTGTGTCACTCACTTGTACCGGATACCATTGTGGATCTTTGATTGTGTGATAGATGAAGCAAGGGACTTTTCGTTGTTTTGGTTTTATTAAAAGCGAAGAGAAGTAATGAGGAAGACACAAGGCCGGAGCCTTGTGCCTGTGGGACAAATATGTTCTTAATGCTTCTATTACAATGCTTTTGCCACTAACGTTGTTGCCAATAAAAGCAGTAAAGGGCTGTAGTAGTAAATTAAGGCAATGTTGTATCGCCTTAAAATAGGTAATGCTGTTTTTTTTATAATGTTATTATGCCTGAAGCATTATTTTTATTGCTGTTGCGAAGTATTTTCTATTTCAATTTTTTGTTTTCTTTTTTAGGGGGTAAAAAGTTTGCGCTTGTTACTATACTTTTGCCTGTTTTACTTTCCAATTCTTTTCGGGCATTTTTTGCTATTGCACCACCCTTTTTGCCAGCTACTGCATTTTGATTTAACCCTTTTGCTTTTTCTGTTTCGGCTATTTGCCTTGTTGAAAGTTCTGCAAGTGCTGTAAAAATCAATTCGGCTTCGCTCATGTGGTCTCTTAGGTTTTGTGATTTAAGCCCTTTCAGATCTTTATGCTTTTTTACAGTAAGCCCTGTCCATTCCTGATGAATAATGTTAGTAAGCAAAGCAAATTCATCTGATTTTTCTACACCGCTTTCTTTCCAATAGTCGGTAAGTTTGTTTCGGGTTTCTTGTCCGGTCATTCGCTGCTGAATCCATTTTTCGCTTCGTCCTGATTTTTGCCAGTTCTCTCTTGCCCTGTCAATACTTTGTGCAGGGTCGGCTATTTCCTGCATTCTTTCGTATCCTACTTTAGCGAGCCATTGTTTAAAGGGTTCGGCTTTGGGGGAGGGGATTGATTGGATGAGGCGAAGAATATGTTCTACATTTCCACCAAGCGTTTTTCTTTTTTTACCGTCATGAGTTAGCATTTCTACCTGGGGACAATTTGTCCCCAGGAACAAACCCAACTCATTGTCCCTTTTTCGCAATTTTTTTAAATAATCAGTAGGATTTACTGAATCTGTTAATGCTTGAACAATGTCAACAACACTGAAGTACCACACCTCATTTTCAGTATCGTAATATCTCCGTACTTGCTTGCTTTCAAAAAGCACTAAATTTTGAGTACTCATTTTTTATGTTTATATAGATATGTTCTTTCATTTTTCAACCATACCATTTTTTCGTACGCTTCACTTTTTTCAGTTGCTCATGCTTCTAATTGAAATTTATTGTTCGTAATGTTCCAATATTCATTTTTAATTTGATTGCGGTCTTTTATACTTAAGTCTTTAAAAGCTTCTAACACCTGCATCATCTCACTTTCAGTTAAGTCATAGAGGCTAAATATTAATGCATCTATTTTATTTTCTAAAATTAAAGAATCCAGTTTGTCTTTTTTAAGTTCAATTATTTTTGAAGTCAGGGTTGCAATAATTTTCTGAGTCTTATTGTCGCCAATTTTAATTGGCACTTCTGTAATTGGCTTTTGAAATAATTATAGTTGTCACCTTTTCTTTTCCCTTTGAACATATCCGCCATTTATCCGCCAAACCTTAGTTTTCGTCCCAGCGGGGTTTTCACAGCATACTCCGCCAACTTAAAATATGTTTCCGTGAAACCCCGCTGTTGTGAATTGTTGGTATTTAATACTATCACTCCATGCACCTGGCAGCTTTTTATTATAGGTATAGAATGCCGCTGGGACAGAGTGAAAATCTGTTTCCGTGAAACCCTGCTGGGAAAAAATATGAATTATAATTGCGGCAGTAGTAACAAGGAAGACACAGGGCTGAAGCCCAGCGCCTGTGGGGTTAATTATAATTTAATCTGTTGATGTAAAAGGCTATTTTCAGACATGAGTTTTTTCACTTCGCTGGTCAACTCAATAGATAACTTTTTAAAAGCATTTGCCTCCAATTGACCACAGGCACATTCCGAAAGCTTAGTATAAAATATCATAGTATTCTTACCAACCCTGATATATATACTCTTGTTAATCTTTTCCTCAAGTCCCATCAGTTGCTCTAAAGCAATTCTGTATAAATGAGATAGTCTTTGCATCTCTCTAACATTTTCTAAGGTTAGTTTAAATTCAGCATTGTCGAATGTAGCGTTGTATAAAGAATTTATAAAGTCATTATAAGTTCTGTAATATTGTTCGGCATGTATCTTTTTTTGTTCTCTTTTATAATCTTTTTCTTTATCTCGCCTACTAAAAGCTCGTTGAATAAAAAATGCAAAAGGAGCCAAAATTGCTGCTATTACTGGCCAGTAATCCTTAAGAATAGTTTTCCAATCTATCATTATCAAATTTAAAAATAAATGTGAACCTTCCTAACAGATTTATTTTTGAAACCCCACAGGCGCAGGTCCCGTCCTGTGTCAACTTTATCACTACTATCCGCATTAAAATATAATCTCAGTAAAAAAGGCAAGCCAACCATACTAACTTTAGTATATGTTTTGTCCCAGCGGGGTTTTCACAGTATACTCCGCCAACTAAAAATCTGTTTCCGTGAAACCCCGCTGTTGTGAATTGTTGGTATTTAATACTATCACTCCATGCACCTGGCAGCTTTTTATTATAGGTATAAAATGCCGCTGGGAATGGTCACCAAAAATTTCTTGTGTACTTAGAGTGGAAGCATTACAATCAAAGCGTATTCAACAGCGGGGTTTCACGGCTGTAGTTTTATGGTGTAATAGTATGCTGTGAAAACCCCGCTGGGACAGAGTAAATGTATTTTAATTGCGGCGCTGGTAACAAGGAAGACACAGAACCGTAGCCCATCGCCTGTGGGAGAAATATTTTCTTTGTAAGTCGATTGCGTGAAAATATTCTCTTACTTGATAGCTTTTTGAATAGCTACTTTTTGTTTATCCTGAACAAACTTAATTACATATCGCATCTTTGGAGGTATTTTATAGACATCGCATTTTGATAACATGGTTGCTTTCTGCTGTTGACAAAGTTCAACATATAAATGACTTTTTTCTACAGGTAGAGTTAATGCATAGACCTTCTGACTCTTGATTGTCTGCTGCTTCCAAATAGTTTTATTATACGAGCATCGTAAAACTAAATCACTGTTTAAATAATTTAGTATGACGATTTCGCCATTAGCAACTGCTCCATTCGTTTTATTATCACCTACTTCATATTCTTGTAATTCTTGAGCTTTTAATGGTATAGGTGAGCTACTTATCACAAAGGAAAAAATCAAAGCAAGTATAATTTTCATTTATAAAGTTTTATCGGTGTTGTTGTTTGAGTTCTTCTCTGAACGCCCGAAAAGATAGCCAGCAATGGTGCCGAATAAAGCGAAGGCCGGAGCAACAATTTGGTCATCATAACCTGCCATGATCAAAAATAATGCGCTCATTATTACCAATGTTATTAAAACAAGCTTCATGGCATTATCATCTGAAAAATTCCGCTTATTGATTAGTCGTACTTCAAAACCGATTAATGCTAAAAGCGAGAAAAGTACAATAACTGCTAACCAAAATTCTTTATGTGAAAGAAAATAATAGTTGCCACCGTCAGCTTCTAACGGAGTTTGGTCATTTGAAATCACATTTATGACTCTTGATGTGTCTGAAGCTGAAGTGTCAATCACGGATTCGACAATCTGTCCAAAAGTTTCCATTGCTATTAGAAACGCTAGTAAACAAAAAAAAGACTTCTTCATATTTTCGTAATATAAATATAAAGTTCTAAATTCACGACACTAATATAATTTAGCTATGAAAATAATTAGCCTTTTAATTTTCACATTCCTCTCCTTAAACCGTTTTTCTCAATCCCCTTATAAAGGTTGTTTCCTTAGAACTTCTTTAGCTGCGAGCGGATCGATTACCTCCAAGTGTAAAAAAATCATCATGCCTTTTGACTCGCAGCTTAACAATGTTACAATACGAGAAATATGGAATATTCAAAACTGCCTTGCCGTTTATCCAATCTTTTATTTTTATGATGACAAAGACGGCAATAATGCGATGGCCACTGATGAAGTGACAGCACAAAATGGGCCAGATGGGACAATAGCATTCGGTAAGCATCTGTTCAATAGCGAGTTTATAAAAACTTATGGTGGTACAACTATTCCTATAATAATGGCTCATGAGTATGCTCACATTGTCGACTATAAATATGGCGCACTTCATAATGTGGGCAGCAAAAAGACTGAACTCTTTGCCGATTATCTTGCAGGTTTTTATATGTATCATCGTGTTGCAAATGGAATTCCCACCGATGTGCCTGCATGTCTCGAGTCTTTTAAATCTTTAGGTGATACTGACTTCGGTAGTGAAACCCACCACGGCACACCAGAGGAAAGATATGCTGCATTATTTGGAGGATTTTCAAAAGCAAAAGAAATTCATCAAAAGAAGCCCTTCATACCCTTGACAGAAATAATTGCTCATGGAAAGTCGTATATCAATGGAATAGAGGATCCAGAGGAGGATGTAATAATAATAAAGTAAGTTTGGAAAAAAGGTTAACGTTATAAAAATCCTTAAATTTTTTTATTATCCCCATAATCCTTTAAGAGTTTTTCATGTTCTGTTCTTTTAAACTCATTTTGTTTTGTTGGGTTTGCTGCTTCATTTGTTGCAAGGATAATGGATGCTTCAACATTTCTTTCTCCTCCTGCAATGCGTCCGCTCTCCTCTGCCAGTAATAACCTGTTAATGTAGATTTTTCCGTTAATGATTTTGTTTGAATGTTTGCTGGGTTCTTCATAATTAATCTTATTATTCTGTATCACGATTTGTAAAAGTAATTTATTTTCTTTTACGGATAATACTTCATCTGCAACAGGTTCCTGGTTCAGATAATTTAGCATATTATTCAGCAGCCGTCTGTCCCAGCGGGGTTTTCACAGCATACTCCGCTAACTAAAAATCTGTTCTCGTGAAACCCTGCTGTTGTGAGCTGTTGCTATTTAATATTATCACTCCATGCACCTGGCAGCGTTTTATTTAGGTATAGAATGCCGCTGGTAATGATCACCAAAGATTTCCAGTGTGGTTACAGTGGCAGCATTACAATCAATGAGTATTTTACAGCGGGGTTTCACGGAGGTAGTTTTGTGTGAAAACCCCGCTGGGACAGAGCTAGGGCTTTTCGTAGTTTTGTTTTTATTAAAAGTGAAAATTACTAACAAGGAATCGAAACGAACATCAGCACTGGTGCTAAAGGCGGCACCGTTAATGTGCGATTGAAATATTCAATTAACGAACTGCCACGTCGTCCCAGCGGGGTTTTCACAGCATACTCCACCAACTAAAAATTTGTTCCGTGAAACCCTGCTGTTGTGATTTGTTGGTATTTAATACTATCACTCCATGCACCTGGCAGCTTTTTATTATAGGTATAGAATGCCGCTGGGAATGGTCACCAAAAATTTCTCGTGTACTTAGAGTGGCAGCATTACAATCAAAGCGTATTCAACAGCGGGGTTTCACGGCTGTAGTTTTATGGTGTAATAGTATGATGTGAAAACCCCGCTGGGACAGAATTTTCAAAGCCATTCTTGTTGTGGTCGAACTTTAACGGCCGTACCGTCATAGGATATTCAATCTTTCCATTTAGAACTAATCTAAACAGTTGCCCTACATCTGAAAATACAAACTCATAACCCCATAAAGCGAAGCAATATAAGTAAGCTGTTTTTAGTAGCGCTTTATCAATATTTGATTGCAAGGGGGTACTTATATTAACTGTAAATTCTTCCTGCGAATCAGGGGATAAATTATTAAGCCAGTTATCGAGGGGACGTATTGCCACTTTTGGTGATTTCTTTAATGGAAGTACCCACTGATTTTTTTCGTTTTTACTTAGTTGACTGTTAAGACATACAACGTTTGGGATGACAATTTTAGCATTTACCTGGTGCGATGGACCTACAAAAGCTAAACTTGAAAATTGCAAATGTTCCTTTAACGAAAATTCATAGTTAGAGCCAGCTTTACCGTTACAGGGCTTGCAAACTAATATTGAATTTCCTCCACCAATACTTTGTTGAGGATAATGATCGAGGTCAAAATCAGAAGATGTCATAACAAAATTCGGTTGCTTAAGAATAACAATGCAATTTATGAGACACAAAGGGCACAGATAAGCTACGTGAAGGGGAATTTTATTTTTTTCAAATGGTAAAAGACCGAAATAGTATTGTGGAAAATATTTTAAGGATTTGTGGTAATATATTTCTGTATGGTATAGCAGTGTTTCCTGCGAAAAGCTCAGTTTAATCATTGGTAGTAAATTATCATTTTCTTCTGACAATTTATAAACAAAAAACCTGCACCATGAAAAACTATTTAATCGCTACCAAATTACTATCCTTCTAAATAATAGTGCTTTATTAGTTTAGGCGAAGGTTTGTAAAAAACTATTCCATCCATCTACAACACAATCAAAGCTCCCCATAGGTATGCAGTACAAGTGAGTGACACAACGATGATGCCCATAGCTGCTTCTTTGTTCGGACAAAAAAATTATTAAAAAAACAAAGTTCCTGCACGCTGATAAAATTATCCATTCTATTATCTCCCATATTTTTATCCGCTGTTGTTTTTATTTAAAACTTATGCAAACGTTTTACCTGAAATAGCAAACGCTTGCATAGCTGAAATGCCTTTCTGTAGCTGCTTCCACATTTTGTTTTGAGTAAATTAAAGCTCACATTAGCATTATCAAATTATTAACTGTTCCTGCTTTATCAAAACAATATCCGCTCCCGAAAAAGTAAATGATAATTGTACACCATGATTAAAAATTTACTTTGATAAACCAATCTTTTTTGTAAACAACAAATCAAAAATAAACTGCTATGAGGCCCATAAAAAAAACCCTGCTGTTTTCGTTATTGCTGTGCTTTGCCACTTTGCTAAAAGCACAGGAACGCACCGTAACAGGTACCATCACTTCGGAGAATGATGGCAAAGCACTTGCCGGCGTAAGCGTATTGGTGAAGGGAACAACAAACGGTGCAACTACCAACCCGGATGGCTCCTACAATATTAAAGTACCCGGCGAAAATGTTGCGCTGGTATTTTCATTTATTGGCTATACCAGCCAGGAGGTGGTTTTAAAAAAACAAACTTCTCTTAACGTGGTGTTGCAAGGCGAAAATAAATCGCTGGATGATGTGGTGGTGATTGGTTATGGTACACAGAAAAAAAGGGACCTTACCGGTGCCGTTTCCTCCGTAAAAACAAAGGACCTGGTTATATCTTCCGGCCCCGAAATTGGAAACATGCTAAAAGGTAAAGTGGCTGGCCTGACCATCCGGCAAAACAGCGCACAACCCGGTGGTGGACTGGATATACTGGTACGTGGCGCTGGTTCCGTTAATGCAAGCAATGCCCCGTTGTTTGTAGTGGATGGCTTTCCTATTTCTGATTTGCAACAACCCGAAAGTGGCGGCAGGTACCAGGCGGGAACACAGAGTATTTTAAATTCTTTTAACCCCAACGATATTGAATCTATTGAAGTATTGAAGGATGCAAGCGCTACTTCTATTTATGGATCGAGGGCAGCCAACGGCGTAATTATAATTACTACCAAAAGGGGCAGCGAAGGAGCATTGCGGGTGCAGTATGCCAATAATTTTTCTTTGCAAAAATATAATAACCCTTTTGATGTGCTGCCCTTAAATGAATGGATGCAGGTGCGTAACGAAGCAGGGCAGGAGCAATGGGATTTTGATAACGGCGTTATCCCTTATGGTACAAAGACAAGGGCGGAAGCATTGGCAAACCCTGTAAACGGATTGTATAAAAAACTATATACACAAAACGCCATCAACAATGTAGGCCGTGGCACTGACTGGTTTGACCTGGTAACCCGTGATGGCAAAACAAGCCAGCATAATTTATCGCTGTCAGGTGGAAACAAGTCCACTAAATATTTATTGTCAGGCAACTATTACGACCAGGACGGGATAGTAAAAAATTCTGGTTTTAAAAGGTATTCTGTGAGGGTAAATATAGATCAGGATGTAAACAAGTTTGTGAAGCTCGGTGTTAATTTAACTGCAAGCAGGATAGATAACAACAATAGCCAGTTGGGTGGCGACCAGTTTGAAAACAGTGGCGTGATAAGGGCTGCCATACAGCAGGGGCCGCATATACAGGCGATAGACGAAGACGGGAATTATCCATTGAACCCACAGTTGGCCCTGCAGCCCAACCCCTATTCGCTGTTAACCATTACCGACCAGAGCCGGATAGAAAGAATGCTGGCAAACGTATTTGTAGATGTTATGCCCATAAAGAATTTAACCATCCGGTTAAAGGCGGGCATGGACAGAGGCTACACAAAACGGCAGAGTTATATACCCACCAGCACTTTGCATGGTGCCCTGGAAAAGGGCAGGGCCTTTGTTTCGAACAGTGATAAGGATGATTACTTAATGGAGGCAACCGCCAACTATACAAAAGCATTGGGCAGTGCGCATAAATTCGATTTGCTGGCAGGTGTATCACAGCAAAAATTTATCAACAGGCTTGCAAGCGCAGGCGCCACAGGTTTTATTACTGATGCTTTTTTATGGAACAATATGGGTGCAGGCAGCATTCAGTTGCCCACCAATTCGGCAGGCTCTAAAAACCTGATTGCTTCTTATTTTGGTCGGCTCAATTATAATTTTAAGGGCAGGTATTTGTTAACCGCTACGGTGCGTACAGATGGCGCAAGTGTATTTGCAGCCAATAATAAATGGGGCACATTTCCTTCGGCTGCCATTGCCTGGAATGTAGCGGAGGAACCATTTTTTGAAAGCATAAAGAGCACGGTATCACAATTAAAACTAAGGTTTAGTTACGGCCAAACCGGCAATGCTACCATTAACAGTAATGCCTTTGCAGCCTACAGCGCTTACCCCGCCTGGCTTTCGGGCAGCGACTCCAGGCTGATAGGCGTTTCGTTATCAAGGTTGGAAAACCCGGATTTGAAATGGGAAACCACCACCGGAACAAATATCGGGTTGGATTTTTCTATCCTTAATGGTAAAGTGGATGGTGCAATTGAAGTGTTCAACAATGTGATTTCAGATTTGCTGGCTACCAAATCTTTAAACTCTTACCAGCAAATAAACAGCATCATTGCTAACGTAGGCAAAACACAAAGCAAAGGGTTTGAGGTAACCATCAACACTCGCAATATGCAAACGAAAGATTTTCAATGGCGCACATCATTTGTATTATCGAGGTATAAAGATAACTGGAAAGAAAGGGCGCCCGACTGGAAACCGAATGTGTACGAAAGCGAAAATGATCCTATCAGATCAGTCTATAGCAGGTTATCAGATGGTATTTTACAGGTGGGGGAAAAACTGCCTGCATCACAGCCCGATCTTAAACCCGGCATGATAAAAATCAGGGACATCAATGGGTTTCAAATGGATGCCGGCGGAAACCCGAAAGTAGATGCGAACGGAAGGTTTTTAAGGACCGGTGCGCCTGATGGAAAAATTGATGATGCGGATGCAACCTTGCTGGGTACTTCTGATCCCAGTTACATGGCAGGTATTACCAACATTATCAACTATAAAAACTTCAGTCTTAATTTTGATTTTGTAGGTTCATTTGGCCGCCGCCTGGCAGATCCTAATTTTACCAATTATGGCATTAGCGCTTATGGTGTTTACTCTAATGGCTACAATGCCTTGCGTACTGTTAAAGACAGGTGGACGCCTACCAATCCCTCTACCACACAACCAAGTTCATTCTGGGGTTTTTCCCCATACAGCGTAGGCGATT
This sequence comes from Ferruginibacter sp., assembly GCA_031392305.1. Taxonomy (GTDB): domain Bacteria; phylum Bacteroidota; class Bacteroidia; order Chitinophagales; family Chitinophagaceae; genus Ferruginibacter. The sequence goes on along the minus strand of JANMVB010000218.1, from coordinate 12,177 downwards.
TCTTTTTGCAGGAAGCATGGTTTGTGAGGCTGCAGAATATTTCGCTGGGTTACAGCCTGCCACGTACCATTTTAAAAAATGTTTTCTCTGCGGCACGGGTGCATGTGGATGCACAGAACCTGGCAATATTTACGCCTTACACCGGGGTTGATCCTGAAACCGATTCTTACACGGCAGCTTATCCTTACATCCGCACTTTTACCGTAGGGCTAAACGTTACCTTTTAATCTGACATTTAAACGACAACAAAATGAAAAAATACACATTATTATTCCTGTCGGTAGTTGTGCTTCTGGGTGGCTGTACCAAAGATTTGGTATCGGTTGATTACTCGGAAATTAACCCTAACATTTTTCCTAAATCAGCAGCGGATTTAGAAGCTATGGTGAATGCCGCCTACTATCCGCTGAGGGGCGCCTGGTTTGATGGCGTTTTTTCTACCTCCGAAAGGGGGGTGATGTTTTTGAGTGATGCCACCACCGAAATTTTGCATGGAAAATATGGTGACCAGCAATTGGCCACGCTGCATAATTACCGCTCAACAGATGGGTTGTTTACCCGTTACTATGATGACTTCTATAACAAGATCAGCAACATGACCCTTACCATTGATTTGATCAACCGCAGTACGGTAAGCGATGATTTAAAAAAGAAAGCGGTTGCGCAGGTGCGTTGTGCAAGGGGCCTGCTGGCTTACACTTTATTTGATTTGTATGGCCCGATTGTGATAGCGCCTTTGGAGATTTTAAAGAAGCCGTTGGAAGAACAGCCGCTTGCCCGTTTATCAACCGCAGAGATGGTTGCTTTTATAAGCGCCGACCTTGAAGCAGCGGCTACAGACCTGCCTGCGCCTGGCGCTGCGGAGTATGGCCGGTTTAATAAAGCCCTTGCAAAAATGATCAACATCAGGCTACAATTACATGAGAAAAACTGGGCAAAAGTAAAAACACTGAGCGATGAAATTATTGCTTACAATGCCTATTCGCTTGATGCTGATTATGCAGGCATGTGGGGGCTGGAAGGCGCCAGGAACAGCCGTGAAGTTATATGGGCAATACCCTGCGATTATGCAGGTACCAGTGAGAACCAATGGCAATTAATGGTACTGCCTGCAAATTTTGCACCCAAAGGCGGCTTCGGCACCATCACCAGTACCTGGTGGTTTTACGACAGGTTTGAGCCTGCTGATAAAAGAAAACAAATGTTGCTGGCGCAATACACCGGCACCGATGGCATCACTTACAACAGGGCAAGTCCCGGAGCTATATTAGACTGGGGCCCGCTGCCTTTAAAGATTGACCAGGATGCAAGCCGCACCAGTGGCTTAACCACGGTAGATATTATTATGTACCGCTATGCAGATGTATTGTTATCAAAAGCAGAAGCCATTGCCAATGCAGGTGCACCAAATGCCGAAGCAATGCAGTTGGTAAATACCGTGAGAAGAAGGGCAGGTTTGCCCGACAAATTATTGGCTGATTACAGCACGCTTGCCAATTTTAATGACCTTATCTTATTGGAAAGGAGCCATGAATTCTGGTGCGAAAACGGGCAGTACCGGGCAGATCTTATCCGCCATGGAAAATTTGTGACCCGCTGCCTGGAAGTTAACCAATCCACTTACACCGGGCCCAACAAAGTGGTTTATCCTTTCTCTTTAAAAGCGGTCAGCGAGGGTAAAGGAAAATTTATTCAAAACACGGGTTATTGATATTTTTTATACGTAGTTGTCTGAAAATAATTTGTTGGTTGACCGGCTGAAGTATTTCATAGCGGCGACATTGGCGACGCTCCGTTCAACAGTTGTACAAATAGCATCATGATCTTATAACAAAATCTCTAAAATTAAATTTAGACAGCTTCTAAAAACCAATCTAAAAAATTAAAAGATAAAAGTATGAAAAGGAATATCATTTATATATGTGCTGGCCTTGCCGTAATGCTGTTCTCACCTTCCTGTAAAAAAGAAAAGGGAGGCAGCGGATTAAAAGCAGTGTTCAGTTATGTAGCCGATGGGTACAAAGTAAACTTCACTAATTTTTCAACCAATGCAACAGAATACACCTGGGATTTTGGGGATGGCAGCGCTGTTGGTTCCACCAGCAGAACGCCGCAGCATATTTTTACCAAGAAGGGAGATTTCCTTGTTTCGTTAACGGCGAAAAGTGGCACGGAGACAAATGTTTTTAAGGACACCGTTAGCATCATTGGCCCCAATATTAAAATAGACGGCGACTTCAGCGACTGGCAATATGTTGCCTTTACTTATGAAAATCCGGCGAGCTATGTTAGCAGCATACGCAGTATCAAAACCTTTGCCTCCAGCGATGCGATTTATTTTTACGTGGAAGGAACGGCAGACATGAAGATGGAGATTATTGACATCTACATGGATGCTGATAATAACCCTGCTACCGGCTTTAACACCTGGTACTATCCGTTAGGTTCCGGTGCTGATTTTTTACTGGAAGGCAGCCCTGTTGATGGCTGGGGGGATGTATTAAAACATTCCGGTTTGCCTACTGCATTTTCATGGGCATCCGTTGCTTCGTTTGCCGATGCGATGAAATTTTCAACACTGTCCACTTCGGGCGGAAAGAATACAATGGAATTTTCAGTTAAAAAGAGTGTATTGGGTGTTACCAAAAACTTCGTGAATTTCGGCCTCGTGGAATCAACATCCGGGTGGGCAGAAGTAGGGCAGATATCTGAAGCCAAAACCGCCACTTCTAAATTTATAGCCGTTCCGTTATAATTTTTTAGCAGCAGCAATCAGTAAGAATATAAGGGGCGCATGTTCCGCATGCGCCCCTTTATCTTTAATAATTTATTAACCAGTTGCAAGTGAAAGACGGACTTGAAAACATCACAGCAGGGCCCATAATTGCGAAGCAAAAAAAGGCCCAGCCCTCCTTAAATAACTATATAATTGAAAATGCCAACGGTACCAGGCTTACAGCCTCTAACCTTGGTGCAGCCGTTGTTTCATTATTGGTAAAAGATAAACAGGGCAAACTTACAGATATGGTATTGGGTTACGATACATACGCTGCTTACCAGGCAGATGAATTTTATGTAGGGGTTGTTGTGGGCAGGTATGCAAACCGTGTTGCAGGCGGTACGGTTATGCTCGGCAATGAGAAATATACACTACATGTAAGGGAAGGTGGTTATCATTTGCATGGAGGTTTGGAAGGGTTTAATAAAAAAATATTCCAGGCAACACCTTTTAAGCAAGTCGGCAAAAGCGGCATTGTTTTTAAATATACAAGCCCACATCTTGAAGAAGGTTTTCCCGGAGAGTTACAGCTTGAAGTAATTTATACCCTTGATGATGAAGATGCCTGGAGCATTGAATACAAAGCGGTTTCCAGTAAAACAACATTGGTTAATCTTACGCAGCATACTTATTTTAATTTATCGGGCAATGCCGCAAATAAAATTGATAACCATCACTTAAAAATATTGAGCAGCTATTACCTGCCTGTAAATAATATGCAGGTACCCACCGGTGAAATTGCGGATGTAAGCTGCACCCCATTTGATTTTAGAGAAACAAAAAAAATAGGGCAGGACATGCTACAGGATAATGAACAGTTAAAATTAAGCAATGGGTACGACCATAGTTTTGTTCTGGAAAAAGAGCACTCCCCACTTTTAAAACATGCGGTTGTTGTAAGCGAACCTGTTTCCGGAATAAAAATGGATGTATATACCACAGAGCCGGCCGTACATTTTTACAGCGGCAATTTTCTAAACAATGTAAAAGGCAAAAACGGCATCATCTACAACAAGCGCTCTGGCTTTTGCCTGGAGACACAGCATTTTCCCGATGCACCCAATCATCCTCATTTTCCATCAACTGTACTAAATGCAGGGGAAGGGTTTTACAGTAAAACAGTTTTTAAATTTTCTGTTGCTTAACCTTTTTTAAATGACAGAAACTATTGCTAAGGGCGGGATTGGATTATGATTCTAATTCAGAAGTGAAATTGATACAAAATGGCTTTGAGGTATTTTATTTGTTTTTCATCACTGATAACTATTAAATTAAATAATAAATAACACTCAATCTTTTGCAGTAAAAGAGTAGCGAATTTTGTCAATTCAGGTATAAAATGGTCCTTTAATTGTACAATCCGTTTCACAAAGCATAAAGCCTGCGCATGCAGGCTTTATACTTTCAATAAATCCCCGAGATCTTATTCTTCAGGCTCCACACATACCAAAAGGTACAAAGGAAAAATGATCCTTGCGGAGCAGGAAACAAGTCTCTTGATGGGCCCGCCAGTTAAAACAATTTCTCCTGTGGTGGTTTAGCACCAGCCATACGTATGTACACGGTGGCTTGTCCCCTATGGTGCGTTTGGTGTTCGAAACATTTAGCCAGCGCCATACCTTTCGTCAATTCAAACCTTCCAAATAATTTCACATTTTCATTCAACTGGGCAGGCGTCATTTTCTTAATGCTGTTAATCACAAAATCATATCCGTCCATCACCAGTTTGGTTACGTTCGCTTTTGATTTGTCAGTAACTTTTTCAGAATCACCAAAACCTACCGGGCTTTTTTCGCCGCTTGCAGCAGAAGAGATACCATAATTACCATCCGTTAAATGAAGCATTTGTTCTGCAAACGAACGCATTTCCGGCGTTGGTTTAAGGGCATAGCCTGCTTCAGGCATCGCATCCAAATATTCTTTGGTAAAGGCTTTGGCCCGTTCCCATTCTTTCACCATATCATCTGCAGATGTTTGTGCCTGGGCAAAATGAAGGGTGCCTAATAAAAAGCACAGCGTTGTAAAAATTTTAATTGCTTTCATAATTGTTTTTTTTTGTAAAAATAATGCTTTAGATAAATAAATAATGAAGGGGATGATTGATGTGTTTGCCGATGCTGCGTAAAAATACAAAAGACGTTGATACCATTGCAAGTGTTTTCATTGCCTGCTGTTATCCTGAGTAGCCTCGTCTTGGTTACAGGCCTGAGAGCCAAAACTAAAAATACCGCCAGGCAGAAAAGTAATTGAAGGTGAAATTAAATGGCTGTGTCCTTCAAATGTAATACCTTGATGCCCTAATATTTTTACCATGCAACGTCGTCAATTTCTCCAAAACACCGCCCTGTTTTCTGCGGCCACTTTATTAAATTCCCATAACCTGTTGGCCAGTGCGCCCTTGGTTGATAAAGTGGGTTTGGGATTATTTTCTATACCCAAAATGTTAGATACCGACTTTGCCGGTGCTTTTACCATGCTGGGCAAAATGGGCTATAAAGAAGTGGAATGTTTTGGGCCCTATGATTTCAGTACACAAAAAGCAAAGGATTCCTGGAATGCGGTTACCCCCCGGCTGGGATTCAAAGGCAGTGGCTTCTTTAACCAAACAGCGGAAGCTTTTTTAAAAGCAGCCAGTTCCAATGGTATCAGTATTCCCGCCATGCATACTGACCTGGATACTTTATCCACCAATATGGGTGCCCTGGCAGAAGCTGCTCATCTGATCGGTGCTAAGTATGTGGTACTTCCCTCCATCCCTGATGCAGAAAGAAAGACACTGGACGATTATAAAAGAACAGCAGAAAAATTCAACAGTATCGGTGCAGCCGCTAAGAAAGAGGGCATCCATTTCGCCTATCACAATCATGGTTATGGGTTATACAAACTGGATGATGGCACCATGCCCCTGGATATTATTTTTAACCAGACAGATGCCGGCCTGGTTTATTTTGAAATGGATGTGTACTGGACTGTTGCAGGTGGAGCCGACCCGGTAGCGTTATTCGAAAAGCACAAGGGCAGGTATAAAATGATGCATGTAAAAGATATGAAAGAAGCGAAGCGGTTCGCTGGAAATGGCGGCGATGCGGCCCAGTGGATCAGCTTATTCCCTTACATGACCTCTTGTGGGGAAGGGGTTCTGGATTTGCCGAAGATTCTTACGGCAGCCAAACAAAATGGTGTGGTGCATTTCTTTGTGGAGCAGGACATGGTGAGTGCTCCTGAAATAGCATTGAAGAAAAGTATTGATTATTTAAAGTCACTTAAATAGAGGAAGGAAAATTTCAGGAGGATAAATCAGAAAAGCATATTATACTGCGCAAGGGTTAAAAAAGTGAGTGCCAATTTTGTTGTCCTAACAAAGAAGCAGCCATGTGCAACATCGTTGTGTCACTCCCTTTTACCGCATACCATTGGGGATCTTTAATTGTGTTATAGATTAAATACGAGGATTAATTTTAAATGTAAAACCCGAAAATTTCAGATGTTATAATTTAAAAGGGTCTTTTTGGGACCCGCCCTCGTAAGTAAGAGCAAGTTATCCTGTAGCTTTTCAATGCACGCAGGCAGGTTTTCAATCAATGCGGATCATGATTAAGTTGCACCATATTATTTCGTATTTTTTGGTAATTGTTCTATGCGTTTTCCAGTTGCTCAATATTAAACTTACTCATTTTCATAAAGGCTTCAATTACCCTTGGTGCCCTTTCCTGGTCGCTCATAAGTTTACCCAATATGGCTGGTACTATCTGCCACGATACGCCAAATTTATCATCCAGCCAGCCGCATTGGTCATACCTGCCGCCTTCGCCCAGCTTTTCCCAATAGTGATCTATTTCAGCCTGGTCAGCACATTCAATTACAAAAGAGGTAGCAGGGGTAAATTTATATTTGGGCCCGCCATTCAGGGCCATAAACCTGGTGCCCCTTAATTCAAAATTTACTACAATCGGATTCTCTGATGTTATTTTAGCATCCTTAAAAATGGAGCAATAGTAATCTGCCGCAGCTTTGGCTTGCCCGTCGAACCATAAGCAGGGGTAAATTTGATTGGTCATAATGGTAATTTTTCTTCAAAACTATAAAAAGCAGGATGATTAAAATAGAACAAACCCGACAAAATCATTTTTACTGCTCTGCCCCAAACCGAAAATATTCTTTTGGGGTAATATTAGTAAACTCCCTGAAAGCCCGGATGTAGTGGCTTTGGTCTGCATACCCATTTTGAAAAGCGATATCAGATAATTTATGGTGGCCCCTATTATTTAATTGGGTAAAGGCTGCATTAAACTGGCAGATGCGCCGGTAAAGATTGGGTGATATGCCTACATTTTTTTCAAACATTCTTTGAAAAGTTCTTTCGGTAATATGCAATTCTTTTTGAACAAGGGCAAGCGATTGTTTGGATGGATGAGCGGCTATTTCGGTAGTGGCATATTTTATTAAAGGGCAGGTGCTTTTACACCGGTTGATTAAACCAAGAACAAAATCGTTCAATAAACCAATCATATCCTCCACAGTGCCGGCGTTCAATAATCTTTCCTGTAGTGCTGCAGACAGGTGGGGAAATAGCAGGTTTAAATCAAGCGGCTTGTCTGTAAGTTCCTGCGCCGCTACCCCAAACAGTGGCAGCAATAAATAAGGTTTAAAAAAGTACGCAATCAAAGTAAACGATTCGGGTAAGGTCAGTGATTCAGGTAATACTGTTTGACCAAAAAGCAGGTGATGGCCGGAGTTATCTTTTCCCAAATTCCCTTTTACCGATTTAAAAAGAATGGTAGGCACACCATTGGCATACAATGGTAAAATAAACGACGTGGTAATGGTGGTACTTTCTATTACGAGTATGCGATCTACATGGGCAGCTATTTGTTGGTTTGGTAGTATGTTTGCTGCTTTCATTTTTATGCTGTTTTATATTACCGGTGGCTGCTACCTGCACCAGGTATGCATGGCAGCCATTGTGTTGCTAAAGTTAATTCATCTTCAGAAATTTTTTCCAGCCAGAAGGTGATGGGGAAAAGTTCCCAATAGGTATTTAGTACAATTCCCGATTCAAGTGTAACATAGGGATGCCGACAAATGCTGTCGGCAAGCGATGCAACGATGTTGATTATTATTCTAAAGCCCGGACAAAAAATGTATTTGCATTTCATGACATCTTGCACAATAATGGGGTGTGTATTTCAAAAAAAAAGCTTCGCCGGAATTTAATCCTGGCGAAGCTTTTTATTAATCAAAATGCTTTTACTTTTTTTGCTGTTTTAATTCTTCCTCCATCATTTCTTTTACCAGCATGGGCAAATCATACTTTGGTATCCAGCCAAGTTTTGTATTTGCCTTGGTGGCATCACCAATTAACAAGTCAACCTCGGTGGGGCGAAAGTAACGGGGATGGATACCCACTACCTGCTTGCCAATTGGTAACTGGTATTCAGGATTAGTACATTTTGTTACAAAAGCCTTTTCATCAATGCCGGTGCCTTTAAACTCGAGCTCTATGCCCGCTTCGGCAAACGACATGGTTACAAAATCTCTAACGGTAGTGGTTATGCCGGTTGCCAGTACAAAATCTTCCGGCACTTCCTGCTGCATCATCATCCACATACCTTCTACATAATCTTTCGCATGGCCCCAATCCCTTTTTGCCTCAAGATTTCCCAGGCGTAATATATCTTCCTGCCCCGTCACAATTTTTGAAACTGCAATGGTAATTTTTCGTGTAACAAAAGTTTCGCCCCTTAGCGGGCTTTCATGATTAAATAAAATTCCGTTTACCGCATACATATCATATGCCTCCCGATAATTTACTGTAATCCAATAGCCATACAATTTAGCAACGCCATAAGGTGAGCGGGGATAGAAAGGGGTGGTTTCTTTTTGAGGTACTTCCTGCACCAGGCCGTATAGTTCTGAGGTAGATGCCTGGTAAAACTTTGTCTTCTTTTCAAGCCCTAAAATACGAATGGCTTCTAATATTCTTAATACACCGATACCATCGGAGTTGGCAGTATATTCAGGTGTTTCAAAACTTACCTGCACATGGCTTTGTGCAGCCAGGTTATAAATTTCATCAGGTTGTGTTTGTTGTATAATCCGCAGCAGGCTTGATGCATCTGTAAGGTCGCCATAGTGCAGGTGAAAACGGTCGCTAAGGCTTTTATCATTAAATAGATGATCAATCCTGTCAGTATTGATTAACGAACTGCGGCGCTTTATACCATGTACATTGTAATCTTTTTTTAGTAAAAGTTCTGCCAGGTAAGCACCATCCTGTCCTGTAATTCCGGTGATTAAAGCTGTTTTCATTCTTGTGTTTTTTATTAAAAATTTATTTAAAAATAGTACTTAACCAAAATGCACTGTACTGCTTGGTGTAATAAATTGCTGCGAAAATATACCATCTAAAGTCAGGATAAAATTTTTTCATAAATTTCCCATGATTTTTTATGGAGATAAGCCGTGTTTTTTTTAGCTTTTCCATGCTGGTGCTTCCCTTGTGTACATGCATTACTTTGGCCTGTGGCAAAAAATGAACTTCGTATCCCAACTGCTTTATTTCCCAGCACCAGAGCACATCTTCACTGTACATAAAAAAATCTTCTGACAGCTTTTTCTGCGGCAACTGCTCAATTATCTTTTTAGGGAACATCATAAAAGTGCCCCAAACCCAATCGCACACGGCAAAACTTTGATGATCGAAGTAATGATGCAGCATTAGTTTTTCCCGCTTTTCCTTTGTCAGCAGTTTATAAAAAGGGAACACTTCCAGCAGCTCCCAGGTAATTGTTCTGAAACGCCTGCAGTTGTACTGTATTGCCCCATCCGGATAAAATAATTGCGACGTTACCATACCTGCCTCTTTATGCTGCTGCAAATAATTGAGGCAAATGGCGGGTGCATTGTTGATGAGTTCCGTATCGCTGTTGAGCAATAAAATAAACTCACCACCTGCATGTTGAATGCCCAGGTTGTTACCACCGGCAAACCCGGTATTGGTAGTACTGCGTACAAGTTTTATCGTGGGGAACTTTTCTAAAAACAATTGCGGGTCACATTCTGTGGATGCATTGTCAACTAAAATAACCTCATACTCAACACCTGTTAATTTTTGATGAACAGATTCAATGCACATACAGGTAAGGGTAAACGTATTGTAATTGATGATGATGATTGATAGTTGCATAACCTCAGGATACTTTATAAAAATAAGGCCGGTTTAATAGTATCTTAAAAAAGTACCTGGATAATACACCAATATTCACGGCATAGTTCACGGCATTTTTCCAGTTGTATTTTGTGTTGCGGGCATTAATTATTTTATCCACCAATAAACAGCAAAAAAATAACGGTACTTCCACCAGGTAAATTCCTATAATAAAAAGATACCACAGAATTCCAAACTGCTTTCGTATCCGCAGCATGGTACTCACAATAATTTGCCGTCCTTTTTTATTCCACAGATTTTTACCGTTTTCATTTTCGGTGGTATCATAATAATCGCTGCTGGTGCCGCCACCAATATGGGTAACCACCGGTTCGGCAAACAACAATAGCTTGCCTTGCTTCCTCAACCTGCCACACCATTCTATTTCTTCTGCATACATAAAAAAGTCGTTGTCGAGTAAACCACTTTTTGAAAGAATATCTTTTTTCACAAGAATATATGCCCCTACAATCCAGTCAACTTCCACTGTGTCGGTAACGGTTTGCACACTCGGTATCGTAGATTTAAAACGATAACCGAGGTAACGGATCAGCCTGCCGAGGTAGGGTAGTGGCAGCAATACATTCAATCCGCCTTTTATTAAATGAGCACCTGAAATTTGTGTAGTGCCATCGGTATTTAAGAGTTGCACGCCGCAGCCTGCAGCTTCCGAATGTTGTTTTAATAATGCCAAACTTTTTTCAATGGCCTTGTTCAGCACAATGGTATCGGCATTCAGCAATAAAATATATTCACCTTTCGCTATTTCAATACCCTTATTATTGGCCCTTGCAAACCCACTGTTGTAGCCCATTTCAAGCCATCTTACTGCCGGATATTTGGCAGTAATTATTTGTGCACTATCATCTTTCGAATCATTGTCCACTACAATAATTTCAAAACTCACCTGGTTCGTTTCTTTGTAAATACTTTCAATACAATCCAGCACAAGCTGAGCCGATTTATAATTTACCAGGATGATTGAAAGATCAATGCTCATTGAGTAAAAAACTATTTTAGAATTGATGCACTCATTTTTTATTGCGTGCCCCTACGGGTCGGGCTATCCGCTTCAAGTCCGGCACAAGGCCCACACACAAAGACCTTCACCGTGCTTTCCACTGCTATCCCTCACGCTATCATTGCTACCTTTTACTGCGTTAGTGTAAGCTTTTAAAATTATGTGCTCACCGTTTTTCTGCTTTGCCAGAATAGTAGAAAAGCGCAGGCCAATAAAGCAATAATTGAAAGGATGCCCGAAATTAAACTGATGGTATTTCCCTGGTTGTAAGCTGGCGGTGCAAAAGCAAACCTGATGGGGTGATCACCAGCAGGAATATTTAATCCTCTAAAGGCATAATCCACCTTTATAATGGGTACTTCTTTTCCGTCAATATAAGCCTTCCATCCGTTAGGATAATAGATTTCGCTAAACACAGCAAACTGGTTGGTGGCTGCTTTACTCTGGTAGGTTATTTCATCATTCAGGTTTTTTACAAGTACAATGGTTGCCGAGCTATCCGGTATGGGTGCCCCTGTTACTTTCGGTTGCTCTCTTTTATCAATAACTGCTGTATCCTTTGAATGTAAACTATCCAGCGCCATCATTTCTTCATCGGCATTGTTTACATATTTTATCGCTTTTACAAACCACACCGGTCCGTTTGCCAATGGGTTTATTTGCGCTACAGGCTGATTGTTCTGGCCATTGGTAATAATGTATTTAGTGTTTAGCATGTTGAATACTTCTGTATTTCCCTTGCTCAACTGGTGCTCAATTAAATCGTTGTAAAGCCCAAGTTTTGCCGGGCTGTAGCCACCAATAGAATTATGAAAGTACGAAGTACGTGAATCCTGGAACGGATCACCACCTGCCTGGTCGAATACCCTGAAATAGCTGGTATCACTTTTTATTTGCAGGTCTGCTGCGTTAGGGGTAAAGCCGCTCAGGTAATCTTCCGGCGTGGCGTATTTTTCTTTATTTAAATACCTTGATGCTACAGTGATGAGATCAATAAACGAAATCAGCGCCAGCACAGTAAGCGCCACAGCCGGGCTTATTTTTTTTCTGCTACCCAGCCAGATAATACCCCCGCCCAAAGCAAACAATATAAATAATCTCACCAGGTCGCCGCCAAATAAACGCTTTCTGTCTTCTGTAAGCGCTTTGGTAAATGTGCCTGACAAAGCA
>JANMVB010000198.1:0-4268 GCA_031392305.1 Ferruginibacter sp. | reverse complement strand
GAACTAAAGAAATAACGCCTGATGACAATCCTTACCGGTCTATTACAAGATGGTTTGATGCAGGCAATACATTGAATACTTTTTTTGAAACCAAAGATGAAGACAAAGTACAGTTGCTGTATAAAGTAGATGGATTGCATGCGCTGGTAAAAAAATATTTCAAATCGGCCAATGATAAAGAAAATGCATTGCTGATGGAATTTGTATTGCACGGTCTTGCTGCACATTCTTTAATAAGCAAAAAAGTACTGGAAGGTAAAATTGAGTTTAAAGATTTGATGGGCAGCATGCTGAATATGGGGGCACAGTCTTTTACAGAAGAGGACTTGAATGACAATGATTTTAATTAATAATAACAATTACACGGATTAGTACCAATTACACGAATTGGTGTTTTGAAAGTTTACACCTTTTTAAAAAGGTGTAAACTTTTTTTATGTTTACACTTTTATATAATATTCACCTCCCGCTCAAGCACCACGCTAAATTTATCTTTTACACTTGCAATGATTTCTTCGCTGAGCTGTAAAATTTCATTTCCCCTGGCATCGCCATAATTAACCAGTACCAGGGCCTGCTTTGCATGGCACCCTGCATCACCTTTTCTGTATCCCTTCCAGCCGCATTGTTCTATTAACCATCCTGCGGCCAGCTTGGTATTTCCATTGGGCACATGATAACCTACCATACCCGGGAAATGAGCTTTTAATAAAGTGAATTGATCAGTTCCTATTTCGGGGTTTTTAAAAAAGCTGCCTGCGTTACCGATTACTGCTGGGTCGGGGAGTTTGCTGCTGCGGATATTAATTACTGCCCGGGAGATGGCTTGTATGCTTAATTCCTTTACCCCCATGGCTTCCAGCTCCTGCTCAATGGCGCCATAAGAAGTATTAAAACGGGCTTGCTTATTTAAGCGAAAGCATACACTTAAAATTACAAACTGATTTTTATACCGTCGTTTAAATACACTTTCCCTGTAACCAAATTCACAGTCGGGTAAGTTGAAAGAAACAATTTTTTTATCTGCAAGATTCAATGCTTCCAATTGGTAAAAAACATCTTTTATCTCTACCCCATAAGCACCAATATTCTGCATGGGTGAAGCACCTGTGTTGCCGGGTATTAACGAAAGATTTTCGAGCCCTGCCCAATTATTGCTGATGGTATGCAACACTAACTGGTGCCAGTTTACTCCGGCACCGGCCCTGATATATACATGCGCTTCATCCTCTTTTATTTTTTCAATACCTGCAATATTATTTTTCAATACCAGCCCATCAAAGTCTTTTGTAAATAGCATATTGCTGCCGCCACCGAGAATAAGAGTTGATAGTTGGGGAAAAGTTGATGGTTGATGGTTGATGGTTGATGGGAGTTTCAATTCGAGGAGTTCACTTAATTCATCAACAGTATTAAAGCTGGCAAAATACCTTGCTGTTGCATCAATGCCAAATGTGTTGTATTTTTTTAGAGAAACGTTTTCTTCAATCATGGTTAATTAGCTAATTTGCTAATGTGCTAATGTGCTAATTAAAAACACCCAACACATTCTGAAAAATAATGACCCTGCTTTTCATTTCAATTTATCCGCTAATGTGCAGAGTGACCGAATGCATGCTCCACAAAGATATAATGTACAAGAGTGCGACGCCAATGAAGCTTAATCAGGGATCTGATGTTTGGCCAAAAAATTTAAAAAAACCACTGAAAAACTGTTGGAGTTAAGCAGTACATTTTATTTTCACATTTGCACATTTGCACATTTTCACATTTGCACATTAATATGCGTCCACATCTGCAATCATCACTACGCTTTTAAATGGCGCTTCTGTAAGCAATAAATTAAACTGGTTGCGGATCACCTGTTTGTAGCGTTGAATCTGTTTCATATCTAAAGGAAGCTTTATCAGCAACTCCATTAAATATTGATTACGTATCCGGTTAACCACCGGTGCAGCGGGGCCCACCACATAATTACCGAGGTCTTTTTGCAAAGCATGCGCCAATGTTTGGGCTGCCGCATCTACCACTTCTTTTATCTTATGCTTTAAAGTAACCTGGATAATTCTGCTGAAAGGGGGATAAAAAAATTGCTGCCGGTTGGTCAATTCAAATTCGTACATCTTTTTATAATCATGTTGCTGCACAAATTTCAACACGGGATGGTTCACCTGCGTTGCCTGTATCATCACCCTGCCTTGCTCATCTTTTCTGCCTGCCCTGCCGCTCACCTGCTCCATCAGTTGAAAGGCCCGTTCATTCACCCTGAAATCTGCAAAGCTCAGCAGGCCATCCGCATCTAAAATACCCACTAGGCTCACCTTCTCAAAATCCAGGCCTTTTACTACCATTTGGGTACCCACCAATACGTCTATACGCTGTTGTTCAAATAATTTTATGAGGCTGTCATGTGCAGTTTTTCCCCTTACCGAATCCACATCCATCCTTGCTACTTTCAGGGTGGTAAATTCGTCTTCAATCATCTCCTCAATTTTTTCGGTACCAAAATTTTTCTCCATCCATTTTACCGTGCCGCAGGCCGGGCACTCAATTAATTTTGGATACGTGGTGCCACAATAATGACAATGCAGTTTATTGGAATATTTATGCAGCGTTAAGGTAACATCACAATTTTTACATTGCGGTAAATAGCCGCAGGTGCCGCAGATAAGATACGGAGAATAGCCCCGTCTGTTTTGAAACAAAATTACCTGCCTGCCTTTTTCAACCGTTTTGCTGATAGCTTCTTTTAGTTGTGGCGACAACATCACCTTTCCTTTTTGCACCACCTGGCGGGTATCTATAATTTCAATAGCGGGTAAATTAATTCTGCCAAAGCGTTCATTAATTTCTACCAATCCGTATTTCCCTTTCTGTGCATTAAAATAAGTTTCTATTGAAGGCGTGGCACTGCCCAACAAAACCTTAGCATTAAAAAGCGAGGCATAAAATACAACAGTATCCCTTGCATTATAGCGTGGCGCAGGATCCTGTTGCTTATAGGAGCCGTCATGTTCTTCATCCACTACCACCAGGCCCAGGTCTTTAAAGGGCAGGAACAAAGCGCTTCTTGCACCCAATACAATCCGGGTATCCCCTGTTTTAATTTTGTTCCACAGCTCTACCCTTTCGTTATTATTAAATTTAGAATGATAGATGGCAATATTGCCACCAAAATGAAACTGCAGCCGCCGGATCATTTGAGCAGT
Source organism: Ferruginibacter sp. (assembly GCA_031392305.1). Classification (GTDB taxonomy): domain Bacteria; phylum Bacteroidota; class Bacteroidia; order Chitinophagales; family Chitinophagaceae; genus Ferruginibacter. The sequence goes on along the minus strand of JANMVB010000198.1, from coordinate 1,059 downwards.
AAGCGCTATCTCCGGCAGCAGGTATAATACCTGTTTGCCTGATTTATAAAATTCTTCTATCAGTTTAATATACACCTGCGTTTTACCGCTGCTGGTAACACCATGAAGTAAACACACATTTTTTTGGGTAAAACTTTCCTGCACCTGCTGGTAGGCAATTTGCTGGGCCGGGCTCAAATCAAAATTTACTTCCATTGCTTTTGGCAAGGCTTTAATGCGGTCTATACTGCGCTTTTCAATCAGTAAAATTTGTTTATCTGCCAACCCCTTTAACTGGGCAACTGTGGCGCCTGATTTTTTTAACAGCTCAGGCTGTGTTACTTCTCCGGTACTTTTTATAAGGTGAAGGTAACTTAACAACAGCTCCATTTGTTTTGGCGCCTTGCTCCAGTTATTTAATAATTCCGCCAGGGCTTTTTCATTATCGTACAAAGGGTTTAGCAAAATAAAATTTTCCATTTTACTTTTATATCGCTCACTCAACGATTCCCAAACAATACAAACTTTTTTATCAATCAACCTTTTTATTACCGGGTACACATGCGCTATATCAAGTAACAGTTGCACCTCGGTAAGGTTTAGTTGTTTCTTAATTAATAAGGCTTCGGCCACAATATATTCATCTTTGTCAAGGGCTGTAAAATCGTCGCCATACTCTTCATTAAATAATAAAATAGTTTCGCTGCTGAGTTTAAAATGTGCAGGCAATGCAGCCGCCATCACTTCACCTTCGCTGCACATATAATAACCACTCACCCATTTCCATAATTGCAATTGTTGTGGATATAGTACAGGCTCGTCGTCCAGCACATTCAATATATCTTTTGTAGGATAGCCGGGGTTATTAGTAGCAATTGATTTTACAATTCCGGCATAACGTTTTTGCTTACCTAGTACAACTTCTACGCGGCAACCTGGTTTTATTTTATTTATAAAAATGGAAGGCACAGCATAAGTGTATGTTGTTGGTAAGGCGAGTGGAAGAATAACTTCGGCGTAGGTGCCCCCGTCCCCTCCCGATAAAGAATCGGGACCTTGTTCCGGGGAGGTCTTCATGCC
>JANMVB010000133.1:0-7972 GCA_031392305.1 Ferruginibacter sp. | reverse complement strand
ACCGGCGGCGGCAATTGCTACACCGTATAATCCTGCACAGGCATACGATCCATAAATACCTGCAGCCAAAACCAGTATGGGTAATAAAGTACTTTCCATACCCACCGCCAAACCTCCAATAATATTGGTAGCATGGCCTGTGGCAGACTGACGAATAATACTCATCACAGGGCGCTTACCCATGGCAGTATAATATTCTGTAATAATACTCATTAAAGTGCCCACACCCAGGCCAACCATAATGGCGCCAAATACGCCATTTTTAGTGAAAGAAAAATTGCGTAAAATCATGGTGTCAGGCAACAGGTAATTTACCAGGAAATAACATCCGATGGCAGTTAACACCATTGAACCCCAGTTACCCATGTTAAGCGCATTCTGCACCTTTTGGGTACTAAGCCCTGCACTGTCACTTATTTTTACAAAGAAGGTAGCAATGATAGAAAATAAAATACCCATGGCTGCAATCAGCATAGGTAATAGTATCGGGGACATTCCTCCAAAAGCATCAACTGCAGTTGTTTCCCTTCCTAAAACCATTGTTGCTAAAACGGTTGCCACATAAGATCCAAAAAGATCGGCTCCCATTCCTGCTACATCACCCACGTTGTCACCAACATTATCAGCAATGGTTGCAGGGTTACGTGGATCATCTTCCGGGATACCAGCTTCTACTTTTCCCACAAGGTCTGCACCCACATCCGCAGCTTTTGTATAAATACCACCACCCACTCGGGCAAACAAAGCAATAGATTCAGCACCGAGAGAAAAGCCGGTTAATATCTCAATGGTGCGTTCCATTTCAACGCTGTCAACAGCAGCATCGGGAGCAAACACCATTTTTAAAATAATAAATAATGAACCAAGGCCAAGCACAGCCAATCCTGCTACACCCATTCCCATTACGGAACCGCCGGTAAATGAAACGGATAATGCCTTGCTTAAACTTGTTCTGGCTGCCTGTGCAGTACGCACATTGGCTTTGGTAGCCACTTTCATACCTATAAAACCAGCAAGTGCACTAAAGAAAGCACCGATGATGAAAGCCACGGCAATACTCCAATGGCTATTTTCATTACTATAACCCATTATGGCCAATAGCAAAGCACCAATAATAACAAAGTAAGTGAGGATTTTATATTCCGCTTTCAAAAAAGCCATTGCACCTTCGGCAATGTATTGGCTGATCTCTTTCATTCGATCATTACCTGCATCCTGTTTGGATACCCATGCAAACTTTACAAAAGTGTACAACAAGCCTACAATGCCCATTGCCGGAATAACGTAGATCAATTTGTCCATAAGTAGTTATGTGATTTTTTGGAGGGCAAAAATAGGTTAATTGATGCAATTACAATAACAATGGAATATATTGTTAAAAACTGTAGAATTTACAGGTATTGATTTGGGCGTGCCCCTACGGGTCGGGCTATCCGCTGCAAGTCCGGCACGATCCAACGCACAAATCCTCACCGGGCTTTCCGCTGCTATCCCTCACGCAAGCGTCGGGCAGTATTTAAAATTCCGAAGAGATAAATGCAGGTAGCATTAATAAATATGATTTAATAAAACCCTTTAAATCGGCAGTTTAAACCCGTTGAAATGAGACAGAAATAATCCTTTGCTAAATGGCATTAGACATGCCAATGCTACAAATGGGCAATAAAAAAAGGATCACGAATGATCCTTTTTATATTAGTTGAAGAATGCTGATTAAATATCTGTCGCTTCTCCGTAAGCCATAGCAGTTGATTCTTTTAAAGCCTCACTCATGGTAGGGTGAGGATGGACAGCATTCAATATTTCATGTCCGGTGGTTTCAAGTTTCCTGGCTACTACTACCTCTGCAATCATTTCTGTTACGTTCATACCAATCATGTGACAGCCTAAAAACTCGCCATATTTAGCATCGTAAATTACTTTTACAAACCCTTCCAATGCGCCGGCCGCACTGGCTTTTCCGCTGGCCATAAAAGGAAATTTCCCCACTTTAATTTCAAATCCTGCATCCTTTGCCGCCTTTTCAGTATAGCCAACAGAAGCAATTTCCGGTGAGCAATAAGTACAGCCAGGTATATTATTGTAATCAATCGGTGAGGGATGATGGCCGCTTAAATGTTCTGCTGCATTAATACCTTCTTTTGATGCAACGTGTGCCAGGGCCTGGCCAGGTGAACAATCCCCAATTGCATAAATCCCTGCAACATTGGTTTGGCCGTTGGCGTCAACTACAATTTTTCCTTTTTCAGTTTTAATGCCCAATTCTTCTAAACCAATATTTTCAATATTGGCAACCACACCCACTGCACTTAACAATATATCAGCCTCCAGAACAACTTCTCCATTTGGTGTTTTTACAGTGGCTTTTACGCCGGCACCGCTGGTATCCACGCTTAGCACTTCACTGCTGGTCATAATGGCAATGCCTTGCTTTTTAAATTGTTTCTCCAGTTCTTTGCTGATGTCTTCATCTTCTACCGGTACTACCCGTGGCATAAATTCTACTATGGTAACTTTTGTTCCCATGCTGTTGTAGAAATAAGCAAACTCAGATCCGATGGCGCCACTACCACACACAATCATTGATTTTGGTTGCTCCGGTAATACCATTGCTTTTCGGTAACCAATTATTTTTGCATCATCAATTTTAAGGTTGGGTAATTCACGTGCCCGGCCGCCGGTTGCGATGATGATATTTTTTGCTTCGTGTATTTGTTTGGTGCCATCCGCAGCGGTTACTTCCAGTTTGCCCGGGGCTACCAGTTTACCAAAACCCATTATCACATCAATCTTATTTTTTTTCATCAAAAACGTAACACCCTTACTCATTTTATCGGCTACACCACGGCTTCTTTTGATAACGCCTTCAAAATTATGCGTTGGGTTTGCTACATTGATGCCATAGTCTGCGGCATGCTTTGCATACTCGTAAACCTGCGAACTTTTTAATAATGCCTTGGTAGGGATACAACCCCAGTTGAGACAAACGCCACCCAGGCTTTCTTTTTCTACAATCGCTACTTTTTTTCCTAACTGACTTGCTCTTATTGCAGCCGGGTAACCACCGGGGCCGCTGCCTAACACAATTACATCGTATGCCATATTCAATATTGATTTAAAATTTGAAATATAATTATTGGAGGCCTGCAATCGGCATCCGGCTATTCATTTTGCTACCGGCCAATTGTAAGCCAAAAGTGTGTGCAAAATTAGTTCGAAACAGGTGATTAGCCAAAAGCTAATTTTATTGCTAAAATAGTCTATGTAAAAAACATTGCAATGCTAATAATGTAAATTTGATGATGAAAAAAATCAAGCTTATCCTGGTTGTTTCAGCGTTTTCAACTGTTTTGAAGGCGCAAATTATTCCAAGTTGGAGGATAACAGATGTGGTAAATTATTATAGCAAAAAGACTGATACTATTTACGTAATTAACTTTTGGGGAACCTTTTGCAAGCCATGTGTGGCTGAGATACCCTACCTGCAGGCAATCTCTAAAAAATATGCTGCGCAAAAAGTAAAATTGTTATTGGTGAGTTTAGACTTGCCTGCATACTACCCGGAGCGTATAAAATTATTTGCAAAGAAAAATAACATTACTGCTTCTATTGCCTGGCTGAATGAAACGGATGCTGATTATTTTTGTACGTTGATTGATAAAAGCTGGAGCGGATCAATTCCCGCTACTCTTTTTGTAAATTCTAAAAAAGGCTACAGGAAATTTTTAGAAGCCGAATTGAGTGCGGAACAATTTGAGAAAGAGTTGAAGTTGGCGATTGGGGAGGATGAGAAATGAGTGATGAGAAATGAGTGAATTTTGAATGAGTGTGAAATAGACTAATTATAATGTAGGTAAAGCTCCACATTGGTATGTGGTACAAGTGAGTGACACAACGATGATGACCATGGCTTCAGGGCTTGTGCAATAAAAAATACACTGCTTACTTTCAGGAAATTACCTGATCCTTTTTATACCACATCCTACACTTTTACTTTCTTTTGTGGCTATTTCTTTACCGGCAATCATTTCATCTATTGCAATTTGCAGGTGTTTACGGGTTACATTTTCTTCGCTTGCGGGGCTGTTGTCGATGGCGCCGTGATAAACGAGCTTTAAATCTTTATCAAAAAGAAAACATTCAGGTGTTCTGCTGGCTCCAAAGGCATCGGCTAATACATGATTTTGATCTACCGCATATTTCCATTTGTATTGTTGCCCGCTGGCATATTCTTTCATGGCTGCATAGCTGTCGTCATTATTACGTTGCCCTTCATTGCTGTTTAAAATAATAATCCCCACATCCGATTTTTGCGCATAAGTGCAGATGGCTTTTGTGCGTTGCTGATTTTTAACAACATAAGGGCAGGTGTTGCAGCTAAACATTACCAATAAACCATTTTTTTGTTTTACGTCTTTCAATGATATTTCGTTTCCTGCAATATCTTTTAGTTTTACATCGCCTTTGGGTAGTGTGCTGCCGATTGGCAATACCTCATTAAAGGTAAAAGCCATAAAAGAAAAGGTGGCCAGCATGAGTGCTAATATTGATATGTTACGCATAAAATAGAAGTTTGTTTAAAGTTAAAAAATACTTCGCTTTTTTTAAAGCCATTCATAAAAAAATTCTTATTTACATTCCATGGACTTTTCCTCAATTGCCCTTTGAGCCGTGGTCGGTGCTCTCACCGACTACTAGCTTTATAGAAATAGCGACATTTTTAATATACCCTTATATTACTGAAATAATGCGGCTTAAAAACATTGCAATGGTAATAATGTAAATTTGATGATAAAAATCATGCTTATCCTGGTTGTTTTAGCGTTTTCAACTGGATTGAATGCACAAACTATTCCGCGTTGGAGGATAGCAGATGTGGTGAAATATAATTACAAAAAGTCTCTCAAAGATTAAAAGGCAATATTATTTCCTCAACAACTTGATGGCTAAAATAATTAAACCCGCCAAAAAAAGTAAGATTGAAATGCGGTTGATCCCATGCATATATTTTACGAAAGAAGAGTTCGGTGTGCTAGGATCTTTTTTCTTTAAATAAAGGTATTGGGCTACCTGGTTCCATACTCCCATAATTACAATAATTTTATACATCTAAATTACAAATTGCCAATGGTTTTGTTTAAAATGTTAATTGTTTATTTAGATTAGAACCATATTGTTTCCTCATTCGTAATTTCACTATTATTCAAAATCAAATTTTTTATCATGAATAAGGTTATCGCTTTTCTCCTCCTACTTAGTTTGTTTTCCTTTTCAGGCTATGCACAAAATCATAAATTTAGTGTGGTAAAAACTGATGCAGAATGGAAGAAACAGTTAACCCCGGATGAATACCAGGTAACCAGGAAGGAAGGCACAGAAAGAGCTTACACCGGAAAGTATTGGAACAATCATGAAAAGGGAATGTACAAATGTGTTTGTTGCGATCTGCCGCTTTTTAGTTCGGCTACCAAATTTGAAAGTGGCACAGGATGGCCCAGCTTTTACCAACCTGTCGTAAAAGCAAATGTACTCGACGAAACAGATAACACTTTAAATATGGCCCGTACTAAAGTTACCTGTAGCAGGTGTGGTGCACATCTCGGCCATGTTTTTGATGATGGTCCAAAGCCATCAGGATTGCGATATTGCATCAATTCCGTGTCGCTGGTATTCGAAAAAAAATAAATTCCTTGAGCATACTTAAATAAAAACACCATCAATATTGTGGGGTATTTTTATTTGATGTGTTCCCTTTGTATGCAACGCAAAAAATTAAATTAAGAAGAACAGTAAGGTTTTAACTTTGCAACTATTATGACAGTAACTATTCCTCACCAGCTAACAAAGGCCGAAGCCGAAACACGGGTACACAAACTATTGGATAATGTAAAATCACAATTTGGCAGCATGGTACAAAACCTTGAAGAAACCTGGGATGGCAATACCGGAAGGTTTAAATTTACAATGAGTGGCCATGCGGTTTCCGGAACCATTGGTTTATTGGAAACGGCTGTGCAAATAGATATCGTCTTGCCGTTTATAGCAAATTTTTTTAAAGGAAAAATTAAATCAGTTATTGAAGAAGAGGGCGCAAAAATTTTGAAGTGATTATTCTTTGCATTTTTTCTTGTCATTACTACACCTTGTTTTACAGATGTAAACAGTACTCGTTTTCTACCAAACCATTATACTATCCTATCTTCTTATAATTAATTTTTGACCTTTCAGCATTTCATTTCTGTTTAGAATTAAATTACAATCAATTATAGATGATTGTATTCACAGCTATATCTCTCATTCAAATTTCATTTATTATTTTCTGGTGTTTTTAAACGAAACCTTCATTTTATTCAATTTATATTACAATAAAAGCTCCCCATTGGTATGTAGTACAAGGGAGTGACACAACGATGTTGACCAATGCCTCTTAGTTCGTTCAATAAAAATTATACAAAAGCGGATAAATTTTTGAACATACCCTAAAGAAAAATAATTACCATTCTAAAATAAACATGATGAAAACGATTATGCTAAAATCAACTTTATTTCTTTTGATGGTGCTGGTGCTTTTTTCCTGCAAGAAAAAAGATACTAAACCTGCACCGGTACCGCCACCTGTGGTGCCACCGCCGGTTACGCCGCCACCCATCACCCCCGGCGTTGATCCTGCTATTGCCAATACCATCGGTTTTTTCCTTGATGACTGGCAACCAAAAACTTTTGTAAAACCAGGCTTTACAGATGCAACAGTGGCCGCAGCTACTACCACCACTGTTACTGCAGATGCTACTGACATCATTACCAAAATCCCACGGTCGGAGTTTGGGCATAATGGCGTTTGGTGGATGGGCCCCACCATAACTGACCCGGTGGCTATTACTCATATCACCAACCTGCATCCGCACATCATTCGTTTCCCCGGTGGCAGCTCAAGCGATGCTTATTTTTGGAACCAACCCGAAGGCGTACTACCTGCAGATGCCCCGCCCATGATTAGAAATAATATGGGTGTTGATGCAGACCCGGGTTACAGGCAGGGCAGGACCACTTTAAACTGGCAGTGCTCTGTTGATAATTATTACACCCTTTTACAGCAAACAAATAACCAAGGCATCATTACCATAAATTATGGCTATGCCCGTTATGGTACCAGTGCCGATCCGGTAGCCGCTGCCGCACACCTTGCAGCAGATTGGGTACGCTACGATAATGGCCGAACTAAATACTGGGAAATTGGCAACGAAAATTATGGCGATTGGGAGTGGGGTTACCGCATTAATACTGCTCTCAATAAAGATGGCCAGCCCGAATATTTAACCGGTGCTTTATATGCCCAGCATTTTAAAGTATATGTTGATTCAATGAAAAAAGCAGCCGCAGAAATTGGTAAAACAATTTACATTGGTGCCGTAACCGTAGAGGCACCTGCCAATGAACCATGGCAAACAAACACGGTAAAAACCTGGAACATTGGCATGATGGGCAACAGCAATAACAAAGCGGACTTTTATGTGGTGCATAATTATTTTACACCTTACGATCAAAATTCTAATGCAGCCGTGGTACTGGCTTCTGCCCTTGCAGTGCCAGGTACCATGATGGATTTTGTAAAGCAGCAATTGCAAACACATGGCGCTACTGTAAAACCGGTGGTGATGGACGAATGGAATATGTGGGCTAAAGATTCTAAACAACAAGTGTCTAACACAAGTGGGTTATTCGCCATGCTGGTAATGGGCGAAGCATTAAAAAATAAATACGGCATGAGTGCCCGCTGGGATTTGATGAATGGCTGGAGTAACGGCAACGACCATGGTCTTTTTAGTTCAGGTGATGAGCCGGGCATTTTAAAATGGAGCCCACGGCCTTCGTTTTATTATATGTATTTTATGCAAAAATTAATGGGCGACAGGTTAGTATCCACCGCCATACAAGGCAGCGCAGATATAAAGGCGTATTCTTCAACCTACAC
>JANMVB010000029.1:0-2581 GCA_031392305.1 Ferruginibacter sp. | reverse complement strand
TAGAGCCGTATACACTCATAGTGGCAGGTAAACTATTATTTATTTGTGTCAAATTAATATCCGGCTCGTACTTGCTTATTATCTCGTCAATAACCTGTTTAGGTGTTAATCCATCCTTTTGAGATAGTACGAACATAACCTTTTGTCCCCATTTGAAAGTTTTACTATAATCATTGAAGGTGAAAGATGGTGTACCTGTACTTTCCATTTTAACCCTTATAGCCTTCCCATTCTTTAGACCTAACTTAACAAGTATAGGCTCAATCTTCTTGTATTCAGACTGAGCCTTATTTAATTTCTCTATAAGTTCTATTGACCTGAGCCTATAAAATTCCCTTAGGCTTTCTAATTGCTCGTCATCAACTTCGATTAATGTAGACATAAAATGTATTTACGACTGTAAGATACAGAAATTCCTACAAATACAAATCAAAATGCCTTTACCCTAAGTCTATTTGTTAAAAAATATCTACAAGCTACCTTGTTATTTTTACGGTAAAACGAGGGAAAGTACGCTACTGCTGGCTTTTTAATACTGGACAGACGTTGCAAAAAAGTTATCCACATTTATTTTCTTGTGTCTTGGCTACACATATGCCTAATCTTACTTCCTCATTAACTCAGTAATATTTTCTCTTCAATTTCACAGCTCATGACTTATTGCAAACTAAAATCCATAGTTTTTATATTTTTTGTCCAGGCAATTGAGCCTTGAATAAACATCGTTGCATCGCCCTCTTGTACTTTTGAATATGTAGCAACGCTTTCAATTTGCGAATAACTCTTTAATTTGTAAGGAAGTGTACGGAGTATTGAATCTTATAAAATATCTCAGACATTTTTTATACCTGCATTATTTGTATAGTGCAGGTAAGTCCACAAATTGAGGCGGTACAAGGTTCATTTGTATAATGTGGGAAAAGCTCCACATAGGTATGCGGTACAAGGGAGTGACACAACGATGCTGCCCAATGCTACACTGCTTGTTACACAAAAAAATATCCCGACATTTTTAATTGCCGGGATATTGTAAATATTTTTAAATTTTGCTGTACTTATTTAAATGCGGCTGCTATATAATTTTTTATTTCCTCGCCTTTAGCTTTGGCTACTTTATCTAAACTTTTCTTTAGCATTGGATCAGTAAAACCTTTGTACTGTTCAGGAATTGTGTTCCGGAATTTGATGATATAGTCAATACCTTTTTTGATTTTTGCCAGATCACTTACTTTTACCAACAAATCACAAAATTGATCCGTCATATCTAATTTTACTTGAGAAGAGGGCGCTTCATTATATTTTTCTGAAATAAAATCAAAGTCAGCTTCACTGCCATTTGCCAGCAATGCATTGATTACAACTTCGCCCAAATCGCCTTTTGCATCGGCACTGTACTTTTTTGCAAGTTCGTAAGTTTTGCCAGGCTCAGATTTACTTAACCCTTCTAACGCAGCAGCAGCCACACTATACGATGAATCGCTTACATACTTATTGTAAAGTGGTTGATATTTTACATCGTTAGTTGCAGTTAAAAAGCGAAGTGCAGCAGCCTTGGTTTTTTTATCTTTTTCCTGTTCTGCAATTTTTTCGATAGTGGTAATTATTGCTGCATCTTTTGCAAGCTTTGATTGTGCAAGCATGTTTATTGTTGAAATTCGTAAACCGGCAAATTTATCATTTAACCCTTTCGACAATTCTTTCATGCCTTTTTTATTAAAGTAATCCAGGGCTTCTTTCCTATCCATATAATTGCGTGCCTGGTCGTATTGCTGAATAAAATTATCTGCTGTTTTGTTGTCAGTTTTTTCCCACAATAAAACTTTATCTGCATCAACATTTATCAATGATGGTTCGCTACCCTGGGCAAATTCGAAAGTATCTGTTTTGTTTTCAGTCCATACATTATAACGTTTTCTGTCTTTGCCGGTGTATATGTCAATTGCCAAAGGGAGTTTAAATATTTTATCGCCGACCTGCGTTTGTTTAATATACACAAATGCTTTTTTACCCGAGGCATCGTAACTATAACTGATATCAACTTTTGGATGACCACTTCCATAATACCATTGATTCCAAAACCAGTTCATATCCTCGCCGGTAACTTCTTCAAATGCAAGGCGTAATTGTCCGGCTTCGCCAGATTTAAATTTATTGGTGGTTAAGTATGTGTTCAAAGATTTATAAAATGCATCCTCACCTACATAGTTTCTCAACATGTGTAAAATACGGCCGCCTTTATTATAACTAACCGCATCAAACATGTCTTCTTTATCAGAATATCTAAAGCGAACCAGGTCTTTTTTATCACTACCGCTTTGCAGGTATCCAGCCATATCATCCAGGTTATGTTCATCGGCAAAATCTTTACCATGTTTGTATTCGTCCCATAAGTACTCACTGTAATTAGCAAAGCTTTCGTTTACGGTTAAGTTGCTCCAGCTTTCGGCGGTAACCAGGTCTCCAAACCATTGATGAAACAGTTCATGAGCAATGGTTTCTTCCCACCTGTTGCCCTCAGTAAGTTGTCGTGCATTTTGGTAAGCACTTGCCTGGTGCAGTGTTGCGGTAGTATTTTCCATTG
>JANMVB010000645.1:0-2187 GCA_031392305.1 Ferruginibacter sp. | reverse complement strand
GGTATGCCCTTTCTCCAGCTCACGCCAAATGTGGGCCACTTGCTGCCTAATATAATTTTCTCTTTTGGCTCCCTGATATATTTTTGGCCAGGTGTATATTGTAAACCAATTGTATTATAAAAAGCACGGTAGGTATCAAACCGTATTGCCTGGTTGTTACTAAGGCCACGGCCAATGGAGGAAGAATCTAACTTATCATTTGTTTTATAATCTGCTACACTACGGCGTACGGCGTACTCAAATTTATTGGTAAGTACCAGTCCATTTAGCAGCTCTACATTGTGCCCCACCTCCACGCCTTCCTTTAAATAAATATTGCTTCTTTTTATTTGGTTTATCCATGCATCGCCAACAAATATCTGCCCAAATTCCCTGCCTGCATTTATAAAATAATATCCCCTGCTGAATGGATTGTATAATTTAGAAAAGCCAACAGACCCCTGCATATCCTTATTGCGTATGCCATAACTAAGCCTTGTATTTAAAGCAATATTCTTTTTGTTCTTGTATGTTTTAAAGAGGTAAAAATTATAGCCAATGCGGCCTCCACCTAATTGCAATGGCTGGTATAAATCGGGTATCGAAGCAAAAATCATCAGCCGTTCTTTTCGCCAGTTATGATTGTCAATGCCATCAATAAATATTTTCTTCAGGGTTATTTTGTTATTGTACCTGTCAACAGAATCTAAATATACGGTGGTGGTGTGTGCCCTCTTTATGCTGTCTTTAAAATTTATAAAACGTACTTCTTTTTCAGTAAGCGGTTCTTTGCGTATGTTATCCCAAAAGCTGCTGTCCCTTTCATACGCCAGTTGTGCGGTGCTGCTTACCTCGGTACCAAAATGTTTTTTGGCAAAACCGGTATCAATAATATAGTCACTGAATAATGCAATGGTACGGCCACTTAAAGATTTTTTGCCTGCCCTGGTTCGGTAAATAAAATCCTGGCGCACCGGCATCCAGGCTTTGTTATTTACCCATTCATATTGCTGATCTACCGAAAAAAAATCATATTCCGTTAAATGAAATTTGGGCAATTCAAAATGCGAACTGAGTAACACCCAGGCGCTATCCATGATTTCCATTTCACCACTAACCAATGCATTGCCCAATTTGGTTGGTGTAACTTTTATAGTATAGATGGTTCTGTTTTTTTCTTTGCGGATGCGAAGTGTTTTGTATTTGTATGCAACCAGCCCGCTGTTACTGATGGGTGAAAGCATGGGCATAGCCGAGAGCGCAGGTAACTGCACAAGGTTATTATAAAAATTTAAATCACCATCTGTAGTGGTAAGATAAAAAAGGCTTTCGCTGTTGCCCCTTATTTTCACAGCGGTTCTTTCTTCTTTTATTTTGTTGGGATATGCGTAATCAACTTTTAGAAAAATTTCTGCCATGTTCATTGCTGCTAATTCTTTTTGCGCTTTGCTCAGCGTATCAACAGCTTTCTTTTTTTGTTTTGGCAGCACACTGTTTTCATCACTTGCCTTAATATAAATATTGCAGCTATAAGTTGCTGCATTGTGCAGGATGATTTCTTTGTTACGAATCACATTGCGTACAATTTCTTCTGCATGGTCTTTTTTTGAACCTACTACCTGCACTTCTCCGAGCATCGTGGCCTTCTCTGATTCCATTATTATATTCAGCGTGTAACCTTTTGTGATAGTAATGGTAAGCACCTGTGTTTTATAACCGGTAATAGCAACTACAACATCGTATTTGCCGGCCTCTAATTGAAATTTGAACATGCCGTTGTCATCTGTAGTGGTGCCTGTTTTCAATTCTTTGATAGAAACAGATGCGTATGCCAATGGCTCCAAAGCGGCATTGATTATTTTGCCGGTGAGCAGGTGTTCCTGTGCATTCGTTTGTAACACAAATGCGGTGGTAAAACAGTAAGTAATGAAAAGTAATTTTGAAATCAACAGGCCCGGTTTTAATGATGATGACGCAATGTATTGCAGTTGTTTTAAAATGCCTGCTTGGTGAGCGAATCGTTTTCAAAAGGATTTGTTAATTCAATTTAAGTAGTGCTTTCTTTCGTAATTATTAGAAAAAATTTTTGTCCGGGCTGTGAAGCTATGTGGGGCATCGTTGCATCGCCCTCTTGTACATTATATCTATGGGGAACATTACTTGCCTGGTAAAGGTGGGCAAGCATTTAAAATGCTGATGAAAAAATTT
>JANMVB010000568.1:0-1807 GCA_031392305.1 Ferruginibacter sp. | reverse complement strand
GGGACGAAGGCACAAAGCTTATGCAATTGAACCATATATATTATGTGGGAAAAGTTCCCCATAGATACAATGTACAAGAGTGCGACGCCAATAAAGCTTAATCAGGGTTCTGCTGCCTGGCTCCCAAAAATTCATCACAATATTGCTTACAAATAATTTTAAAATATCAATTATAAATAACCAAAAAACTTTCCCAACCATCAATCCATGGTTCCCCCTTCAGGGGCGGAGGGGGCATCTTTACACAATCATTTTCTCAATCGGAATTACAATAATCCCTTCGGCTTCAAATTGTTTTAGCTTTTCAATCACTTCCCAAAAATCGTTTTCATTTACTACGCTTTGTACACTGCTCCAGCCTTCTTCAACAAGTGGCACCACGGTTGGGCTTTTCATGCCGGGCAGTAGTGCAAAAATATTTTTCAATTGATGGTTGGGGGCATTCAATAAAATGTATTTATTGTTTTTTGCCGTTTTTACCGCATTGATACGCAGCAATAATTTTTCGAGGATACCTTTGTTTTCTGCTGATAAATTTTTATTGGCGGCAAGTACTGCCTCCGACTGCAGGAGTACTTCTGCTTCCTTAAGCCCGTTGGTAAAGAGCGTGCTGCCGCTACTCACAAGGTCGCAGATAGCATCTGCCAACCCAATGCCAGGCGCTATTTCCACCGATCCGCTGATTTCGTGTATCTCCGCATCAATTTGTTTTGATGTTAAAAACTGCTGCAGGATATGGGAATATGAAGTAGCAATTTTTAATCCCTGCAAGTCATTTACGGACTCGTACTTCATGCTTTTTGGCACTGCCAGGCTGAGGCGGCACCTTCCAAAACCGAGACGATACACAAGGTCGATCTCTTTGTTTTTTTCGAGTACAACATTTTCGCCTACAATACCCACATCGGCCACGCCATCAAAAATGTATTGCGGAATATCATCGTCACGCAAAAAATAAACTTCGAGCGGAAAATTAAATGCAACTGCTTTCAATTGCTTGTTGCCGTTGTTTAATTCTATGCCACACTCTTTTAATAACCTCACCGAATCTTCGTAGAGCCTACCTGATTTTTGAATTGCAATTTTTAGCATGGTTATTTTATGATTGTTTTTAATGTTTTTGTTTGCGCTATAAAAATTGCGGCACAAAAAAAGGGCTTACCTTTTGAGTAAGCCCTTTATTGAAAATATGTTTTAAACTACATACCCATCAGCATAGCTTACCCTTCGGCAAAATAATGATGATGATGTATGTGATTGATTTGTTTCATTTGAAATGCAAAGTAAGGGGTGATAAATTATTTCACCAAATAAAATTTTAGCGACAGATATTTACTTCGCAAAAGAATACTGCTACATCCCCGAATAAAATGACTACCCAAAAACTTAATTTATTGCCAATGCCCGTATTAATCATTGTAAATACACTCATTTTTTGTGCTTTAGCAGTACTGCATATTCATTGGGCCTTTGGAGGAAAACATTTTTCCCGGGGTGTTTTTCCAACAAAACCCGGGAGGCCCTCAGTATTTAAACCCAATCCATTGCTAACGTTGTTGGTAGCAATTGGGCTTATATTTTTTGCATTAATAACTGTAGGCAGTACTGGTATTTTCGATCATGTAATTAACAGGAAATATGTGGGTGCAGCAACTTATATAATCGCCGCAATATTCTTTTTACGTGCAATGGGTGATTTTAAATTTGTTGGCTTTACAAAAAAAATTAAGGGTACCGACTTTGCAGACAGGGATACAAAAATATATGCTCCCGTATCCCTGATTATAAGCTTGATTAGTTTTGCTAT
>JANMVB010000543.1:0-12743 GCA_031392305.1 Ferruginibacter sp. | reverse complement strand
AAAGAAATATTTTTAACTACTCCTTTAATTTTTATAGTGCCTTCCATAAAAAGAATTCCTGGCTTGATGGAATTTGAAATTTTAGCGGACAGGAAATCTAAATCAGGAAAATTTTCAACATCAAAATACTCACCTTTTTTTAAATGCCCATCTCTTGATGAATTGCTGGTATTAATAGTAGCCGCATTTACACTTATATTAAAGAATGATAATGAAATATTAGCCGGGTTAAAATATATTTTCCCCTTTGCTCCTTTAAAACTTCCACTTACATTAAGGCCAAAATTTTTTATGGAAAATTTTATTACAGACCCTTCGCCTGTCGGTATATAATGCTGGGCAAAAATGCATTGCCCGTAAATTGATAAAGCGGTTAATAAAATAATTTTCTTCATGATCAATTACAAAACCGCACTACCAAACAAATGATCGAACAACTGGCAGTGAATTAATGCATACTTAAATTGTGAAAAATCCGGTACTCCTGCTATATCATATACCTGTGTACCATTGGTTGATTTTAATTTGCCGAGGTCAATAAAATTAACTGGTATCATTTCTTTTGACAGGTAAACATGCAGGTCAGGGCCGTTAGAAATACTTACTGATTCAAGTACCAATGTGTACCTGCCATCCTTCAACAAAATCTTGGCTTTGCCCGATACAGAACCGTAAGGGCCGTTAATAAAATTACCAGAGAGCTTTATATCTGCTGTAGTATCTACCATATCCATGATAACTGAAGTGGGTGTATTATTTTCTTTTTTGCATGATGAGAATAAAAACATCATTACTACAAATGGGAATAAAATCTTTTTCATTTATTTTACTTTTAATTATAAATTATAAGATACTGCTGCTCCAAAATTATTTGCCTTATTGCGAAAGCGCTCCACCTTTGTTCCATCAGGAGCAGTTTGTTTTATAGTGCTGGTTTTGTACTCTGTGAAAAGAAATTGGTAAACTGCCCTTATTGCCCAGCGATTGTTAAGTTTATATTTCACTGAATATTCTGAGTTTAAACTACCATAGTCCAGGTCCCCGGTGAGCAATACATTGAAATTAGTAGGTTTTGCACCAGGCTCGGTACGTGTAATACCATTGCTGGTGAAGATTGCCGCAGTTTTTTTACCGAAAGAAAATCCGAGCAGGTCAATATTAAAAATTGCACTCCACCTGCTGTTAAAATTATATCCAAAATTTAAAGATAAATTTAAAGAATTTACTAATGGCCTTTGCACCGTAAGGGTATCCCAGTTTTCAAATTTTTGTCCGGCAAAAACTATAAGAAAGGGAGTTGCATTAGTTCTTGCCAGCCTGGCAGGTGCGGTTGTATAATTTATTTTTTCGCCAAACATGGTAATGAACCTTGCTCCTAATCCGGCCTCAATTTTTTTTCTTTTACCAACCTTCCAAGTATGTACATAAGAAGCGGCTACACTACCCTGTGAGCTACCTGCAGTGGCTGCTATATCTACCCATTGGTTGCTGCGTTTAACAGATTGCTGGCCATAAGCCCAATTATATGTAAGGCAAAAAATTGCAATGATTAATAATTTCCTCATAAATGGTATTTAGCATTTAGTTTTATAAAAGAAAAAATTTGTAACCGGTAGATAATTACTAGTGCAAGGCTGCAAAGGAACACAATCACAGCATATATAAATAGTTGCCCGCCATCGTTCATTACTTCAATTCCTAATTTTGAAAGGTGAAAAAAGATAGCCCCGCTCATCAGGCCCATTGCAAGTATTCCACCATAAGCGGAAGTTTTTGGAAAAAGTATCAACATGGATGCTATTAATTCCATAACACCAGTACCGATACGACCTACAGGCTCCATCCCTAATCTGGTAAATATGTACACAGATTCATCCGATCCGGTAAATTTGAAAAAAAGCGTTTGCATCATAAGACCTGCAGCAATTAACCGTAACAACCATATACTAGCTTGTTTTATATTTTTGTTCATTGCATAAATTTTTAAGGTTTGATCAATGAAATATTTTACTCCAGTTTGTATCGGCCTTCGTTTTTAAATTGGCTTCATCTTTGTTCCAATCCTTCAAAGTGTTGTTGAAAAATTTATTATAGAAGAGGTATAATTTTCCGTTTATAATTTTAAATGTTGCAGGATCTATGGGTACTTTTTCGCCTGTGGCACCCATGGCGTAAGCACACCAGCCACCATATACAGGCTCATATTTAGCTGCATTCTTTTTAAATGCATCCTTATTTTCAATGGTTGAAAAATAATAAACTACCCCTTCATGAAAAACGGAAAGCACTTTAATTCCTTTTACAGCTTTGCTTTTGCTGTAATAATCAACCGGATCATATCCTTGTATCGCAACGGATTCGTTTAAGTTAAAATGTTCTTTTCGTAAGGATCCCTGCGCCAATATCAAAGCAATTGAAAAAAAACTAAGAAAGATTGTTATTATAATTCGTTTCATAAAATATGCTGCTTGTTTGATACTAAATACGTGGCTGATTTTATTTCCTTACAATTATTAAAAAAAAATTGAGTTTAATTTTACATTTTAATAAAATTCATTCCAACCGACAAGTAAAAACAAATTATCTTATTTGGGAATAAAGTTAGTTTGTAGGAGTACCTGGAACTATCTTATAAAAGACATTCCGTTAATGAGAAATAAATAAAAATGGCAAATGGAGGGGATACACAGCGATAGCAATAAAAATCTGCGCTAAATAAAGGGGAGTGGCTAAGAGAAAATGGGGCAATCTTTTACCATGCTCATAAAGTGCATTTGTTCTTAAAAAAATTTATGAACAATTACTCTAAAAAAATAAAGATTTCAACATTCGGGGTAATAAAGGCAATACTCCCGGATGATAACCTGTACGAATGAAAATAAAATGAGTCGCAGAATAAATAGTAAACTCAATTATGGCAATGATTAAACTTAAGGTTTAATTCACAGCCGGGAAAAGGTTCGCTTGAAATAAATGTTTGATTGGGAGAAAATGCAAAAAGGTGTCCGTTATAAATGAAACTTGGAGGGTTAGGATTAAAGTAAAGTAAATTTTCCGTTAATTGTTCCTTTACCTGGCTTAAACATAAATTCGTGAAAATATCAATCACAGAACCTGAAATTGTGGTGAATCTCAACATAAGGATTTTTGATTTTGATGGTTTTTCAATGATAATGATAATACCTGATCTCTTTTAATACCATGCAAGCTAATTTATAAAATGTGAAGATATTGTAGCTGATCTTGCTCTCATGGTGTAGAAAAATTTCTACCCCCATTATAATAATTAATTTTATCAAAAAAATAATGACAAAATCATATTTACAACGATGCTGCCATGTAAATCCACGTTTGTAAACAAATGTCATTACCCCATATTCCAACTCACATTACCATCTTTTTCATCCTTCATTGCTATGCCCAGCGCAACCAATTGTTTCCTTATTTTATCTGAAGTGGCGTAATCTTTTTTGTCTTTTGCCTCTTTGCGGATATCTATCAGCAACTGCATTACACCATCCAATACTAAATTGTCGGCAGCGGATGTTTGCTTAATACCAAATACATCCTGCAGGTAAATTTTAAAAGCATTTTTTAGTAACTGCATTGTGCTGCCCGATACTGCATCCGGCGCTACCAGTTTATCTTTTATAGAGTTGATGATGGGAGCCAGCTCAAACATATTTGCCAGCACTTTTGCCGTACTAAAATCATCATCCATAAATTCTTCAAACTCATTTACTAGTTTTACAATTTTTTCATCAAGCGCTGTATCGCTTGCCTGCTGCCCTTCTGCAACGCTCAACTGCTCTAACACTTCGTAGGCTTCCCATAAACGCTTCAATGCTTTTTCACTTGCCTGCAATGCCTCGCTGCTAAAATCTATCGGGCTGCGGTAGTGGCTTTGTAAAATAAAAAAGCGTATAGTCATTGGTTTAAACGGCTGCGTAAGCAAAGAATGGTTGCCTGTAAACATATCCGTTAGCCTTATCTGGTTGTTATAACTTTTGCCCATTTTGCGGCCGCCTACAGTAATCATATTATTGTGTATCCAGTACCTTGCCGGCGAATGATTGTTGCAGATAGTACTCTGCGCTATTTCACTTTCGTGGTGTGGAAACTGCAGGTCCATACCGCCGCCATGGATATCAAATTGAGCCCCGAGGTATTTGGTTGCCATGGCCGAGCACTCAATATGCCAGCCGGGGTAACCCTCGCCCCAAGGGCTTTTCCAGCGCATAATATGCTCCGGTGCCGCAGACTTCCATAAGGCAAAATCTGCCTTGTCCCGTTTTTCTTCCTGCCCATCCAGCTCACGGGTAGTTTCTAGCAAATCATCAATAATGCGACCGCTTAATTTTCCGTAATCATGCGTAGCAGCATATTTTTTTACATCAAAATATACCGACCCATTTACTTCGTATGCATATCCCTCAGCTATAATTTTTTCAATCATGCTGATCTGCTCCACAATATGCCCGGTGGCGGTTGGTTCAATACTTGGCTCTACATTATTAAACTGCAGCATGGCCCAACGAAAAAGATTGGTATATTTCTGCACCAGTTCCATTGGCTCCAGTTTTTCAAGCAGCGCTTTTTTTGTTACTTTATCTTCGGCTTCCCTGCCCTCTTCTTCAAAATGGCCGGCATCGGTAATATTGCGTACGTACCTAACCTTATACCCTTTAAAAGTTAAATAGCGATAAATAAAATCGAAGGTAACATAAGGCCTTGCATGGCCCAGGTGGCTCTCGCCGCTAACCGTTGGTCCACATACATACATGCCCACAAGGCCGGGAGTGATAGAGGTAAAAATTTCTTTTTGTCGTGTGAAAGAATTGTAAACTTTTAAAGGCATGATTGCTTTTTATATTTTATTAATTTTTATTGAACCAGAGTTGATTGTACATCAGCATCGTTGTATCGTCCTTCTATACAACCTTATTTTTTCTTGACCAGGCTGTGAAGCAAGGAGCATCATCGTTGTGTCACTCCCTTGTACCGCATACCTATGTGGAACTTTTCCCACAGGATATGGGCACATTTGTATTTTAGTGAAGTGTTTTGAATGTACAATTCAATTTTTCCGGCATTTTTTTAAACTTTATATTATGAGAAAATATAGACTTTTAAAATTCAAACTTTTCTAACCCTTTTTATAAACTTAAAAGAAAAAAATAAGGAAAATAATAATAATACTATTGTCAAGATTGAAATTAATATTAAAGATTGTTCCTTTATAACTGTTCCTGAATATGGATTAAAATATCTGCCATTTTCAAAAGGTAGCTTTTGCCTGCTAAATAAAATTGCCGAAAAATAGATTGTTGTTCCCCACAAAACGAGTAAGGAGAATATTTTCACTATAAATTTCGGTGTAATCATTACGGCTTACTTCTGCTGAATCAACAGTAAGGAAAAGAAAATATGGAGGTGCTTAAAATCATACGATGCAAATATAAGATATTCAGTTAATCTGCTAAAAGGCTTACATCTGTAATGAGTGGAAAGTGGTCGCTCAATCGTTTTGGAATGCGGGCAAACTGATTTACCTGGAAACGCTTACCGGCAAAAATATAATCTATCCGCAGGGTGGGTGCAATGCCGCTGAATGTTCTTCCTATGCCCACACCTTTTTTCACAAAAGCATCCTGCAAATTTTCGCCTATGGTTTCGTAGGCATAAGAGTTGGGAACATCATTAAAATCGCCACAAACAATTACCGGGTAGGGGCTTTCATCAATTGCCGCCCTTACCTTTTGTGCCTGCACCTGCCGCTTTAAAAAGCCATTTTTAAATTTGCCCAGCAGGTTCTTCGATTTTTCGATATCCACTTCGGTTTTTATAGAAGGGTTTTCGATGTACTTTAAATTAACAGGGGTAAAGCGCAGCGATTGTAAATGAATATTAAAAATACGGATGGTATCAACGCCTTTCACAATATCCACGTATTGAAAAGTTGAATTATAATCGAAAGGGTATTGCCTGACTGTTTGCTTGTTTATAACCGGGTATTTTGAAAATATGATAAGCCCAAAGTGTTGCTGGCTCATAAAATTTTCTTTGTAATTGTAGGTGTAGAAATATTCAGGCATCCCGAGTTTATGCGAAAATTCAAAGATGGAGTAAAAGCTATACTTGCGATAGTAGGGTGTATTTAAATCGGCCAGGGTATCGCCGCCTACCATTTCCTGGAAACAGGCTATATCTGGCTTGTATAAATTTACCAGGCTGATCATTTCATTGTAGGTGTCGGGGTTTTCTTTAAACTTCATAATATCAAACTGTGCTACATTCCAGTTCATCACCCGCAGGTGTGAAGGTGATGCCTGCATTTGAAATGATGCAGTAAACCGCAGTGGTATAATATTATGGATATGCCTGAATGACAAGGCAACTGTAAGTAAAAATATAATGGTAAAACGGGGCTTTATAAACAACCAGAAAATGAAAAATATAAACAATACAATCAATAAATAAAAAAGGGAAAGTGTTAAAAAACCTACCGGCCACCAGGAGGCGGTAAAAAAGAATTCGCTGTAGCAACCTATTAAAAAAAAGATGGCTACCACAAGATTGATAAGGATAAAAAATCGTTTTGTAAACCGGCGGAAAATGCTTTTTGGCATAGCATAAAGATAGTTTTCTGTTTTCAGTTTTTAGTTTTCAGTTTTGCCAAATTTTTTTAATATGCTGTTAATAATACAAATGAAAATTAGCGTTACATTAGGCGTATTATGGTTGGCTATCTATAATGTGGGTAAAGATCCACATAGGTATGCAGTACAAGTGAGTGACACAACGATGAGGCCATGAAATACAAATGTTTGTAACAGCAAAAAATCGAGTTGTAATGAAGTGAGACAAAATTGTATTTACACTTCCTAGGACATTGATGTGTAAATATAAAATAAGCTGTTCGAAGACCTCTACTTTAGGGGACGGGGGCAAGAGGAAATAGGGTTTTACAAATCTTCATCAGCAGCTCTTTTTAGAATGTTCTTTTCTTCATCCGTTAAAAAATGATAACCTTTCTGGTTTATTTTATCAAGGATTTCATCTACCCGTTGCTGGGTAATATTGGAGGTTTTATTATAGGGCTTTCTGCCTTCTGAATTATAAAATACCTTTTGTTTTATTGATACGGTATCGCCTTTTTTATTGGGGTTAAAAAGGTTCATAAACCAGTCGTACAGGCTATTCATCCAAATGCTTCCGTCCTTTCCTTTGCGTAGTAAAACTACAAAGAGAAACCCTGCAAGCCCGCCCCCCAAATGTGATAAACTAAACGCTGCATTTTGCGAAGCAACACCTGCAAAATCAATGAGGATATAAATAAGTGTGAGAATCCAGATAGGTATGCCCCCGTTTAAATTTCGAAAAAAACGATAGTATGGGGCAAGGGTAGTAGTGGCCACTGCAATGCCCATTGTGGCTGCACTTGCACCAATCAGCGATGAGGTATTGCCAGCTACTTTTAAAGAAGGGATTAAATTATTAGCCAGGATAAAAACAACCGCACCCGCAAGGCCGCTATAAATATAAATAGGTATCAGTTTTTTATTGCCGGTAAGCTCCTGCAGGATAAAGCCGAATGCCCACAGCCAGATCATATTGCTCAAAATATGAATGACACCAATATGGGTAAACATATACGTTAAAACCGTCCACGGCCTTTCGCTTAAAAGTGTAAGATTGAAAGGCATTTGAAAATACTGAACTACTTCTGAATTGAAAGTTCCTTCGCCGGTTTGAAAAAAATAATACACTACCCTTACAGTGATGAGCAATAAAAAAAAGATAACATTAATGGTGAATAATGCAACAAGCGCATTGCCGTCGTTGCCGAGCGTGATCCTGTTGCGGATACGTTTATAATCTTTATATCTTTCTGACTCGCCCATTAAAAATATTGTATTATCAAATTTACAAACACCTTGCCAATAAAGATGTTGATTTTAGTAAAACGTTTTTTTATTTGTTTTGTTCCAGTAAAGCACTAATAAAAAGCCGATGGCTGCGCCGCCTAAGTGAGCGAAGTGGCCGATATTGTCGCCTGCGGATGGGTTTAAACCTCCAAATAGATCAATCAAAATAAATGCGGGGATAATATATTTTGCCTTTATTGGTATTGGTATTAGCATTACATACATTTCTGTATTGGGGAACAGGTATGCAAAGGCAGCCATCACACCCATAATCGCTCCGGAGGCGCCAATCATTGAATATTCGTCTTTGTATAATTGTATGATTTGTGATTGGCTGATATTATTTGTTGTTGCAATTCTCATTCCTTCTGCGCTATTTGCAAAAACCTCCGCACTAAAAGGTATCGAAAGCTGTGTTAAAACACCGGCACCTAAACCGCAAATAAGATAAAAAAATAAAAAACTTTTTGAGCCAATATAATTTTCAAGCATGCTACCAAACATCCATAATCCAATCATGTTAAACAAAATATGTCCAAGACCACTCGTGGAATGCAAAAACATGTGAGTAATTAATTGATGGGGCTTGAAAAGTGGTGAACCGAAATAATGTAATGATCCCCATTCAGTAACAAATGGTAGCATTTGCTGGGCAATAAAAGCCAGTACATTAATGATGATGAGATTTAAAACAATTGGGGTAATTTTTTGCATTGTAATTAATTAGGCTGCAATTTCGGGATACTTATTGGATTTATTATTCTCCCTGTTTACGAATTGTGATACTGTTATAAATGTTTGCAGATATAGGTTGCCTTATTGCTGTTTTGGCCACGTTACCGGCGTTGGAGAACGCTGCAATAATAATTGATTGCAGGTTTTATAAGCAAGGATGCTGATGATAAACAATGAATGTAAAACACAAAAACAAGTGCTGGTAAACCTTCATTTAAAATTTACCAGCACTTCCCAAAAAAGGTTTAATCATGTATCGCCAATACTGGCACTTTGCTTTGATAGATAAGCTTTTTGGTGTGTAAAGTTTTAAATAGCCTGGCGAAAATTGTATGGTACTTTGGAGCAATGATTATTAGGTCAATATTTTTATCACGGGCAAATACATTCACCGATTCATGAAAATCGTACAGGCGCATGAAATAAAACTCAGGGTTAAATTCTGAAAGCAAAATTTCCATCTTATCCCTTTCAGCCTTAAAATCTTCCGTTAAGGAAATGTAATGGCTGCTATCAACATTTAAAATATGCAGCGAAGGTTTAAAATCATTCAGTACTCTTTTCATCGAAAGTAAGCAGGGGGTTTCATCAACGCTTTTAAGTTCGGTTGAAATCAATGCATTGGTAATGCCTTTAAAAACAGCATCTTCAGGTACAATCAGTACCGGGCAAACTTCCCTTTCGCTCATCAGCAAAGTATTGCTGCCCGAAAAACGCTGGGCCAGCGGCGTTTTGCCGGTAAGGCCCATAACAATTATGTAGGCACTTTTTACATGGGCAAAAGCAGCAAGGCTGTCAATAAATTTATAACCTGATTCCAGTTCAGTTTCAACCGTACTGCCCATTTTGCTAAGCTCGTGTTGTAAACTGGTTAAATAATTCTTTGCTGTCGCAGTATCTTCTCCATGCGAATAAAAATGGTAAAGTATAAGCGTTATATCAGTTCTGTCCTTATACATATTAGCCGCATAGTGGGCAGCATTTAACGAAGTTTGTGAAAAGTCTAAAGGGATAATTACGTTCAGCATGTTAGAAAATTTAATGCAAAGTATTAAAAAAACAAATATTCCAATCTTTAGTTTTATTCTTTTGCAACATTATACCATTTTTTCTTTAAAGTTTTATTGTCCGAACGAAGCATCAGCTATGGGCATCATCGTTGCATCGCCCTCTTGTACTGAATACCTATGGGGAGCTTTACCTGCATGATATATTCCTGCCAGATAACACAAAACCGAAAACACAAAACCGAAAACACTAAACTGAAAACACTAAACTGAAAACGGTAAACACCCTTTTACATTTCCTATTTTGATTTTTAAAATTGAAATTATATCTTGTTCAATCTTCGCCCCTTTGTAATTCCTCCCAACGATTTCCTTTCTTAACTAACCAACTAACCAAACCAGCATAAATTATGAATGAACAAATAACAAGTCACCCAATGGCTGCACCCGTAAGCCAGTCTGAACGGATTACTATTATGGATAGCCTTAGAGGTATCGCTATCCTTGGGATACTATTAATGAACATTCCGGGCTTTGGGCTTCCCGATCCGGTACACCACGATCCTTCTGTGTTAAACGAATGGGGTACGGCTAATTTTAAAACCTGGTATTTTATCGAATGGTTTATGGAAGGTAGCCAACGGGCTTTATTTTCTATATTATTTGGTGCCGGTATTATTCTCTTTATCTCCCGCCAGGAAAAAAAGACGGAGGGTCTGTGGCCGGCAGATTATTTTTTCCGGCGCCAGTTGTGGTTGCTTGTTTTTGGATTAATCAATGGTTTTGTACTCCTGTGGTTCTGGGATATTTTATTTCATTATGCCTGCATTGGTATGATAGCATTTGCCTTTCGCCGCATGGCACCAAAGGCACTTATAATTGCAGCATTCATTTGCCTTATGCTGCAAACCACCCGTGAAAATGTAGATGCCTACCGGGATAGAAAAATGATTTACAAAGGTGAGCTGGTTGCAAAGATGGATACAACTGTAACCAAACTAACAACGGCACAGAAAGAAGAGCTTGGTGCTATGACAGGATTTAAAGAAAGGACCAGCCAGCAATCCAAAATAAAAAAAATGGAAAAAAGCATGGCCGCTGTAAGAGGTAGCTACAGCGAATTTTATAAATACCAGAGTGAAAGAAGTTTTGAAGTAGAAGTATTCTATCTCTACTTTGGGATATGGGATATTTTAATTTTTATGTTCCTCGGAATGGCCTTTTTTAAAAACGGGATGCTGCAGGGGCTGGCCCCGGCAAAATGGTATTGGGCATTATTTATTGTAGGCCTGGGTGGAGGTTTAATTATCTCTTACTTCCGGCTTCAGCCATTGATACAATATAAGTTCAATGCCTTTGATATTACAAAGAATGTATCATTTGAATTTTATGAGATATCACGGGTATTCAGGGCCCTGGGTATATTTGGTTTGATTATGTTGTTGTATAAATCTGGCTGGGTAAAATGGTTCTTTGCTTTAATGAGGCCGGTTGGCCAGATGGCATTTACCAATTACCTGATGCAGTCTTTATTGGTGGGGTTATTTTTCTATGGCATTGGCTTTGGCATATATGGCAAACTGCAGCGGTTCGAAATTTATTATGTGGTAGCCGCCACCTGGTTGCTGGAAATCATCTGGAGCCATGCCTGGCTGCATTTTTTCCGCTTTGGGCCATTGGAGTGGTTGTGGCGGAGCCTTACCTACTGGAAACTTCAGCCAATGAAAAAAACAATAAAATAAAAACTACCGTAGCGTTAAACTACGGTAGCAGAAAGAGGAAGCAAGTATTATTGTGATAACGGTAAGAATCCTGTGACTAAAAGGAACCAACTTAGGGTTTATAATTTTTGCCTGGTTAATTCTTCCTTTTTATATAACCAAAAAATCCATCGGTTTCGTGGTTGGGACCGGCGGCATAATACAGGCGCATTGGATCAATTGCTGTAGCCGTAACCGGTGGAAAAGTAATGGCCCACAAACCCGGGATTACAACAGGGGAAGTGCCCCTGGATAGCTGGCCGATAAATTTTCCATCATTGTCATAAGCATTGATACGGCCGTTGCCGAAATTGCCTACCAGTATAGTACCTGTGCCAGACGGAGGTACACCAATATCGCTGCTGTTTGCTATAAAAAATCCGGCAGGTGCCCTGGTAATACCCCAGGGAGAATTGAGCTGGCCACGAGTGGTGAAGCGCCTTCCAAAAACCCCATCTTTGGTGAAAATACTTATGTATCCATTTCCGCTTCCTGGCTGGTCAATACCATTCGGGCCCACTTTAGCATATACAACATACAGTGAATCATCAATTCTTTCAATGTTAAAAGGAGCGTAACCTGCGGGTATGCCCGGGTCGGTAAACGACATGGGTACGGTATTAAAATCTTTATCAAACACTTCAATCTTTCTTGCCCTGAAATTCGCTGCATACAGGTAATTGGAGCCATTCATATTTGCAATGGCAAGCCCGGTATAAGCCGAGGTGGCTACGTTATTTTTAATGAGGGCCGCATTACTTCCTGCTGCGCCATTCCATGCAGAAAGCACACCATCAACTCCCACAAAAATAAATCTTGCCGGCTGGCCATTGGGGGCCGGTAATAAAAAGTCGGTAGTGCTGCTGCTAAACACCACCCCTGTTGGGTTACCACCTTTTGGCCCGCCAGGCGAAGGAATATTTACTGCCGGCCTTACAGTGGCGCCTTCGCTGTTATAAATGGTGCTTACATGGCCACCCTGCGAAGCTACCCATGGCGTGCCGTTAGCACTAAATGCAATACCCCAGCCGTTAATAAGTACGGGATCAATGTGCACTGCATCGTAAGGTAGCCGGTTGGCAACAAGATTGGTTTGTGCATAAGCATTTTTTGCAGTTTGAGCAATGCTCAGCAATTCATTTTTACCCATCAGATTATCCGCACTCTCTTGCTTGCCCGGGCTTTTTTGGCAACTGCCCAGCAAGAGTAATGATGCGGAAAAAATGATAGTGCAACTCCAGCTAAAAAGGTTGAAGGTTGTTGGAACTCTTTTCATAATGTTCACAATTTTTAGGTTTTAAAAAAGATTCAGT
>JANMVB010000487.1:0-1641 GCA_031392305.1 Ferruginibacter sp. | reverse complement strand
CGCATGCTCCACATTGGTAAGCGAATTTTGTATAAAATGTTTTTGCTGAAATACATCCGTATTAATTTTTACATCGGCAGGTATAGATTTTTTTATATCATCCAATGCCTTGATAATTTCAGCAGTTAGCGTAACAGTATTAGCGCCGGGTTGTTTTTCAATGCTAAGGATCACGGCTGGTTTTCCATTCAATGAACCATCGCCTCTTTTAATGGGGCCGCCAAATTTTAATTCAGCAACCTGCTTTAATAACACGGGTGAATTGTTTTTATTAGTGATCACCGTATTGGCTAAATCATCCAAACTATTGGCCCTTGCAATATTCCTTATCAGTACTTCGCTTCCTTTATTATCATCCACAAATCCGCCGGTACTGTTAAGGTTAGTTGCCTGCAAAGCGTTGTCAATTTCATTGATAGATACATTGTACTGACGCATTTTTTCCGGCGCTATTAACACCTGGTATTGCATTTTATCACCACCAATTGGTATTACCTGGCTCACCCCTTTAATGCTCATCAATCTTCTTCGTATGGTAAAATCACTCAGGGTGCGTATATCCGCCGGCGTGGTAGTATCACCCGTAACAGCCACCATCATAAACTGCCCCATTACAGAACTGATGGGCCCCATTACCGGCACAATTTTATTAGGTAACTGTACCGTTTGCAATTTTTCAGCGGTTAACTGGCGGGCCCGGTACACATCTGTACTCCAGTCAAATTCTACAAACACAAGACCCAAACCCGGACTGGCAACAGAACGTACTACTTCCACGCCCGGCGCTCCGTTTAAAGAAGTTTCAACTGGCAGGGTTACCTGCGCTTCAATTTCTTCAGGCGCCATTCCGTTGGCTTCCAAAAATATAGTTACCCTGGGGCGGTTTAAATCGGGCAATACATCTACCGGTAAATTGATCAGTGTAATAAATCCATACACCATTATCAGTGCGGCGGATGCAACTACAAACAACCGGTTACGTAATGAAAACTGAATAATTCTATTGAGCATTATTTATTTTTTATTTACCAGACATTTGTGCCTTGATTAAGCTTCATTGGCGTCGCACTCTTGTACTGTATATCATTGTGGAAATTTGCTTACGTAGTGGGTAGAGAAATACAAAGCTTTAGAATCAACACCGCTGTTCTCATATTTTTTAAGAACAAAAATAGCCCTCACATCATGCGAGGCAGTGAGGGCTTTTATTTTTTTATTTATTTTTAGCCAGCCAACCCTGAAACTGTTTTATCTCTTTAGCCTGGTCATCCATTATTTTCTGGGCCATCTTTTTAAGCGCCAAGTTCTTTCCGTGTGCTATCTCATTCTCAGCCATTGTTACCGCACTTTCATGGTGGGGTATCATCATCATTACAAAATCCTTGTCCGCATTGCCAGTCATCGTCATACCCTTCATTTTAGCATCCATTTTATTCATTATTTCGGCTAATTCATTGTGCATTTCGCCGCTTTCCTTTTTCATTTCTGGCATCTTATAATCTTTGAGGATATTTTTAAATTCCGTAATTTCTGCCTGCTGGGCTTTAACTATGTTTTCTGCCATCGTTTTTGTTTCAGCATTGGATCCTTTTGAAATTTCCGTTTGTGCCATATCAATAGCTTGCTGGTGATGTGCCATCA
>JANMVB010000403.1:0-10666 GCA_031392305.1 Ferruginibacter sp. | reverse complement strand
GGTGAAGCATGGCCGGGCTGGTTGTTTTATGCTGCTGTGCATTTTCATCCCAACAATCCTTTCTGGAAAGATTTTGAAAAACTCAATAGTTATGTAGCCAGGGTGCAAAGTTTTTTACAAAGCGGTAAGCCATCCAATGATTTGCTGCTTTATTTTCCATACAGTGATCGCAACAATGAACCCGGAAAAGACATGCTGCATCACTTTGATGGCATGGAAGGTTTTGAACTAAGCAATTTTAAAAACGCTGGTGAACAGCTTTTAAAGGATGGGTATGCTTTTGATTTTATCTCTGATATACAAATAAGGAAATTAAAAAATACCGGTGGAAAATTACAATCTGGTAATGCAATTTACCAGACAATTCTGTTAGCTGATGTAAAAGCTATTCCGCTGGAAACATGGCAGCAGTTGATACAACTTGCCGGGAATGGGGCAACGATTATTGTATATAAAAATTTACCGGCAGATGTGCCGGGATGGAATGCATTGGAAGAGAGAGAAAATAAATTTAATACTTTAAAAGCCGGCCTTCAATTTAAAGGTAAAGCAAACGAAGTGCAGATTGCATCAACAGGAAAAGGCTTTTTTTTAATGGGGGATGATTTGAATGAATTACTGTTGGCAGCTAAAATAAAAAGAGAATTGTTGGTTGATAAAAGCCTGCAGTTTGTTAGAAGAGAAGATAATAATGGGCCACTTTATTTTATTAGTAATCCAACGGATAAAGTAATAAATGAGTGGGTGCCGATAAATGTTAATGCTGCAGGTATGGCTTTGTATAATCCGATGACTGAAAAATCGGGTCTGGCAAAATTTAAGAAAATACCAGCGTCGAAATCTGCTGAGGTATTGCTGCAGCTTCAGCCATTTGAGTCGGTGATTATCCAAACGTTTAAGTCAGCACGAACCGGTAATTTTTATCCTTATGAAGAAGTTACAGGTAAGCCACAAAAAATTGAAGGGGAATGGAAACTGTCATTCATAAGCGGTGGCCCTGTGTTACCAGCTAGCACAAATGTTGCAGCGCCCGTTTACTGGACCACGCTGCGGGGAGATGGGGTGAAAATTTTTTCTGGTACCGCCCAATACAGTATTCATTTTAAAAAACCTGTTCATAAAAATGGGGTAAATGCGTGGGTACTCGACCTTGGGCAGGTGAAAGAAAGTGCTGAGATTTTTTTAAACGGAAAAAAGCTTGCAACCGTAATTGGCCCTTCATACCGGGTAACAGTAGCCGCAAACCTTTTTTTACCTGGTAACTTACTGCAAATAAAAGTAAGCAATGGTATGGCCAATCGGATTGCCGACCTGGATAAGCGGGGCATAGTATGGAAGAAGTTTTACAATATTAACTTTCCGGCGAGGCTGGCAGAAAACCGGGGTGCTGATGGATTATTTACAGCAATCAACTTGCAACCACAACCTTCAGGTTTGGCAGGGCCGGTAACGCTTACACCGGTTGTATTTATAAAATGATTTTTTTTGGATTAGGCATTTTATTCGAGTGCCGTTGCTGCATTTTTTTGCGAAGTAAATGACTAAATCTAAAAATAAAAAGGAAATTTGTTATTACATAACACCACACCTTCTTGTGATAAGTTCAACAAAAAAGTTATGAAAAAAATTATTGCTATTTACCTGTTGTTAGTGGTGGCCACTTTAAAAGTTTTTGCACAATCAACACCGGTTTATTTATTCTCTTATTTTAAAGACAATGGCCAGGATGGTTTGCATTTAGCGTACAGCCATGACGGATACAAGTTTACTGCTTTAAAAAATGGCAGTTCGTTTTTAACGCCAGTACTTAGTAAAGACAAGCTAATGAGGGACCCCTGTATCATCCGTGGTGGCGACAATAATTTCCATATGGTATGGACGGTAAGCTGGCACGATGGTGGTATTGGCTATGCTTCTTCACCTGATCTTATCAACTGGGGCCCTCAACAATATATTCCGGTAATGGCGCATGAAAAAGGCACATTAAATGCCTGGGCACCAGAGATTTTTTTTAATGCAAAAACAAAAGAGTACATCATTTACTGGGCATCCACTATCCCCGGCAGATTTCCCGAAACAGATACATCCGGCGATGGCAACAACAATCACAGGATGTATTATATCGCCACAAAAGATTTTAAAATATTTAGCCCCACAAAGCTTTTATACGACCAGGGGTTTAGTGTAATTGATGCTACCATTCAACAGGCTGGTATTGGTTTTATTATGTTCTTAAAAGATGAAACAAAAAAGCCGGTTGCACAAAAAAACATCCGTACAGCAATTAGTAAAAAACTCATCTCCGGGTATGGAAAACCTTCGGCACCCATTACAGGAAATTACTGGGCCGAGGGCCCCACTGTAACTAAAATAGGAAAGCAATGGATTGTATATTTTGATAAATATACAGCCCATACTTACGGCGCAGTTACTTCCGCCGACTTTGTAAACTGGACGGATATTTCTGAAAAAATTTCATTTCCAAAAGGTACCCGGCATGGTACGGTTTTTAAGATAACTACAAAAGAACTTAACAGGTTATTAAAGTAAAAAGGTAAGCGGCAATTTGAAAGAAAATTGTAGTTAACCAGCATCGGTTGTAATGGCGGCGACATTGGCGACGCTCCGTTTGAAATTAGTTTTTCATGGCATCATTGGCTTGCTGGTTTAGTAGTATGTTTTACTGGAAAAAACTTTTTAATAGAAATATAAAAACTATGAAGTATTTTAAAATACACCTGCTGCTTGTGTTGTTTGTTGTGGTTACCGCATTTAATTTTTCCGGCAACAAGCCTGTACTTTATATCATCGGCGACAGCACTGTTAAAAACGGCGATGGTAAAAATGAAAACCTGTTGCAGGGGTGGGGAAGTTTTATCGATGTATATTTTGATACTTCCCGGATTGGGATTCAGAACCATGCGATAGGGGGCAGGAGCAGCCGTACTTTTATAACAGATGGAAGGTGGGATAAGATTTTAGCAAGTCTCCATAAAGAAGATTATGTGTTGATACAATTTGGCCACAACGATAGCGGCCCGCTGGATGATACTGCACGGGCAAGGGGCACCATCAAAGGAATTGATGAAGACAGTTTGGAAATTTACAATCCTATCCGTAAGCAAAATGAAACAGTGCATACCTACGGATGGTACCTGCGTAAATATGTACAGGATGCAAAAGCGAAGGGTGCCGTGGCCATAATTTGCTCACCCGTACCCAGGAACGATTGGAAAAATGGAAAGGTTGAAAGAAGCAGGGAAACTTATACTTTGTGGGCAAGGCAGATTGCAGAAAAGGAGGGAGCATATTTTATCGACCTGCACAATAGCATTGCAGATGAATACGAAAACAAACTCGGCGAAGAAAAAGTAAAAACATTTTTTCCTAAAGAGCATACGCATACGAATAAAGCAGGGGCCCAACTAAATGCGCAAAAAGTAGTTGAAGGTATCAGGCAATTAAAAGCGTTTAAGCTTAGGCGGTATTTATTGAATTTGTAATTATAATGGAGGTAAAGTTCCCCATAGATAAAGCGTACACGAGTACCAAATAAGCGGGGCTGACGAGGCCGTTGCTGAAATATCTGATCTAAAAACATTTCTGTTTCAATAAATACAATGTGGGCAAGTTCCCCATAGATATAATGTACAAGAGTGCGACGCCAATGAAGAGCCACATAGTTTTCTTTGCCGGGCCAATAAATTTTATTATAAAAAATTGAAAAGGGCAACATTCAGTGAGTAAAATATAAAGACAACGCATTAACTTTTAAAACTTAATTCAACAATGAAAAAATATTTTTTATGCACTGTTTTTTTGTTGTTGTCTTTTTACAACATCACGGCGCAATTGATTAACAGGCGGCAGTTAGTGGAGCGCCACACCATTGTTAATACACAGTTTGATTCGCTGGGTGCCTTGTCTGTTGGCAATGGCGGCTTTGCTTTTACTGCAGATATTACCGGCCTGCAATCTTTTCCTGATGCTTATGCAAAAGGGGTACCACTGGGCACACAAAGCGAATGGGGCTGGCATAGTTTCCCTAATGTGGGGCAATACAAATTTGAAGATGCATTAAAAACTTATCACCTCAATGGCCGTGATGTAAAGTATGCGGTGCAATGGAACAGTCCGCCGAAAAATAAAAATGCTGCAGATTATTTTCGGCAGAACCTGCATCGCCTGCAGCTTGCAAATATCGGGTTGGAGATTACAAAAAAAGATGGCAACCTGTATTCGATTAGCGATATAAAAAATATTCACCAAACACTCAATATGTTTACGGGTGAAATACGCTCCGGCTTTACGGTTGATAATGTACCGGTGCAGGTAGTTACTTATTGCCACCAGCAGCAGGATGCTATTGCTGTAAAAATAAATTCTGAGCTTATTAAAGAGAAAAGATTGAGTGTGCGGTTGCGGTTGCCTTACCCCACCGGTGCATGGGCAGATATGGGCAATAACTGGAGCAATGATGACAAACATTCCTCCACCATCCTTTCACAAAATAATAACCAGGCGCTATTTCAGCATGTGTTGGATACCACAAAATATTTCATTTCCTGTAAATGGACAGGCCCTGCAATCATCAAAGAAAATGCAGCGCATTATTATACGGTTACGCCTTCGGGGGCAGATAGTTTTCAAATATCTTTTCGGTTTGATGCTGCAAAAAATAGCCAGCCCATTCCTTCCTTTACCTCCACCGTTAGTAACAATAAAAAATATTGGGCGGCCTTCTGGCAAAGCGGTGCAGCAATAGATTTTACCGGCAGCAGCGATGCACGGGCAACCGAACTTGAAAGAAGAATTGTTGCCTCGCAATACCTTACAAAAATTCAGTGTGCAGGCCATCATCCACCGCAAGAAACCGGCCTCACCTATAATAGCTGGTTCGGCAAACCGCATATTGAAATGCACTGGTGGCACACAGTCCACTTTGCTTTGTGGGGCAGGGCAGCATTGATGGAAAAAAGCCTGGGCTGGTATGCCAACGCTGAAAAAGGTGCACGGGAAATTGCCCGCAGGCAAGATTATGCTGGTGTGCGCTGGCAAAAGATGACAGACAATGATGGCAGGGAAGTGCCCTCTTCCATCGGCGCTTTTTTAATATGGCAACAGCCCCACTTTATTTATTTCGCAGAGCTGGCTTACCGGCAGCATCCTGGTTTGCAAACATTAAATAAGTACCGCCACCTTGTTTTTGCAACGGCAGATTTTATGGCATCCTTCGCATATTTCGATAGCGCAAAAAATAAATTTATTTTAGGCAGGGGCGTTATTGCGGCGCAGGAAAGATTTAAAGCTGAGGCAACATTTAATCCCACCTACGAGTTGGTTTACTGGCACTGGGCCCTGGCCACTGCACAACAGTGGCGGCAAAGATTGCATTTGCCCCGCAATAAAAAATGGGATGAAGTGTTGCAAAAATTATCTCCCTTGCCTATACAAAATGATAAATATTTATTTACGGAAAGTGCAACGGACTCCTATACCAATCCTGAATTTAAAACCGATCATCCCTCCGTGTTTGGCGCCCTGGGAATGTTGCCTAATACAAAAATGGTGAATAAGCAAATCATGCAAAATACCTTCAACTGGATATGGGATAACTGGAGCTGGAACGAGACCTGGGGTTGGGATTTTCCCATGACGGCCATGACTGCAACACGCCTTGGTTTGCCCGAAAAAGCCATAGAAGCCTTGCTGATGCCCGTTACCACAAATACCTGGCTAAGCAACGGCCACAATTACCAGGATGGCCGGTTAACGCTCTACCTTCCCGGCAATGGTGGTTTGCTGGCAGCCGTTGCCGTTATGTGCGCCGGTTACGATGGCTGCACCACCATCAACCCTGGCATACCAAAAAATGGTAAATGGAAAGTGAAATGGGAAGGACTTAAAAAGATGATGTAGGCAAATTTTCAGTGTGTAATTATCGGGGCAATATTTTTTTGTTGGGTGATAAAAATTTTTTTGTCCGGGCTAAAGAGCTATGTGCAACATCGTTGCGTCGCCCTCTTGTACGTTATACCAATTTGGAGCTTTACCTGCGTGATGTGGATACACTTATGGTTGGGCTTTACGAATGTTTTTACCAACCACAAAGTTTCGGTAAAATGATTTAAAGTCTTTATAATTTGGTGAGCAACTTTATTTGGAGGAATGAGGTTTGGTAAAAAACATTCGTATATGTTTAATTTGGCAGCAATTTTATGACTACACTATTCAATTTGAAATATTATGTTATTGTCTTAGTATTACTAAGCTGCCAGTCGCATGAAGTAATTCAAAATTCAAACAAAATTTTTGAAGTTCCGCAGCTATCTGACTCATTGTCATTTTATTTCCCCGAATTATTAAATGACAAATCTAATAATCCTATGTATGATAACTTTGAACAAAATTGGTATTCATCATCATTGTATTCCTTTAAAGAGCCGATACTTAAAACCAAAATTGATGATGAAACAATATATCGATTTTTATGGCTAAGATCATTTCATGAGCCAGTTTGCTACTCAGTAAAAGAATTCGATTCAGAATATTTTCTTTGCACTAAAACTTTAGATCGTTCTCCAGCGTGGTATCCGCATATTGAAGGAAAATATGAAAATGGAAAAAAAGTATTGGATACTTTACAAAAAGCAGATAGAAAAGCGAGTATTACATTTCAACAAACGATAAAAATTACAAAAAGTGAGTGGATCAAATTTGAAAAACTATTGTCTAAATGTAATTTTTGGAATTTGCAAAACTTAGACCTTTATCCAAAATCCAGGGATGGTGCAGAGTGGATAATTGAAGGCTACAAAGAAAATAAATATCATTTTGTAGTAAGACAAACTAACTTCGAGATAAGAGAAGCTGGATTATATTTAATTTCACTGTCTAATCTAAATATTCCTAAGGATCAGATATATTAAACATACAAAAACTGGTGCTAACATTAAGAACAATAGCCGAAAGCCCCCAAAAGAATCCCCGGTTAAACGCTGTTACCGGGAGCTTTTGGTTATTGTTTGGTGATACGCACCTATCTTCCTGGTAACGTCTCCCAACGAGCACTAGCGCAGCCGGGGTCGTTGCGCCATAGAAGGGTGTAACTTTAGCTTTAACCAACCTATTTATTATTTTAACACCATACCTTTGAAAAAATATATCTTCAAAAAAATCGCTTACCATAACCTCAAAGATTAAGGGATAAACGTCAACGGCCTGGCTTGGGTTCGTTGGGAGGCGTAGCCGGCAAACAAATTGGCAGCAATTGACAGAATGTTGCGTGAGAGTAAAAATAAAGGCCATGAAAAATAACTGGTAAAAAAATAGTAACTAACAACAGTGCAAAATGTAATGCTAATGTATTGATACTGGACACACATTTTTTTTTAAGGAGAGGTGTGATGTATCCTATATCCTATATCCTATATATTTGTGTTATGGGCAATTTTAGCGACACCCTACAAACAGACAGTTCCGAGTGAAAATTTAAAGAAATAGAAAATGAATAAATTAATTTTTCTTGCAGCGATTGTTTGTTGTTTGACAATTTCTTGTTCAAATCCAAATCAGCCAGATAACGCTGATAAGGCAATCAATCAAATCGTAATTGCAAATGACTCCAGTAAAGACATTAAAAATAAAAGTATGATTACTCAAAAAATTACACCCTATTTGTGGGTAGAGAAAGATGCCAAAACTGTAGCAGATTACTACTTATCAATTTTTAAAGACGGTAAGTTGAAAGATTTTCGCAAGTTCGATAGTGATGAAAGTGGAAATGATGCAGGCATAGAAACAGCAGTAATTGAAATAGCAGGAATGGAGTTTAGTATATTAGCAGCAGGCCCACTATTCAAATTTAATGAAGCAGTTTCTTTTGTTATCAATACAAAAGACCAGGCTGAAACAGATTATTATTGGGAAGCTCTTACTAAAAATGGTGGCGAGGAAGGCTCTTGTGGATGGTGTAAAGATAAATATGGATTATCATGGCAAGTTGTACCAACTGAATATTTTGAATTAATACATAGCGATGACCCTAAAGTAAGGGAGAAAGCAATAAAGAATACATTGAATCAGAAAAAATTGATACTTTCAGAACTTAAATGAGCTAAATAATATCAGCGAAGAAGGACAAGTCATTGGATACGAATAAGAATAAAAACTGCCCATAACATTAGGAACAATAGCCGAAAGCCTAAAAAAGAAGCCCCCGTTAAACGCTGTTACCGGGGGCTTTTGATTATTGTTTGGTGATATACACCTTGCAAAGTACTAAACCAAAATAATCACCACCCACTTTCACTTCTACAATTATCTTACTCATCGAAGTTTCTACCTGTCAGGTGGTAAAAGCTCCCCATAGGTATTTAGTACAAGAGGGCGATGCAACGATGTT
Source organism: Ferruginibacter sp. (assembly GCA_031392305.1). Lineage (GTDB taxonomy): Bacteria > Bacteroidota > Bacteroidia > Chitinophagales > Chitinophagaceae > Ferruginibacter. The sequence goes on along the minus strand of JANMVB010000403.1, from coordinate 2,262 downwards.
GCTAAATGATTCTAACGTTAGGACAAGAAAATTTTATTTCTTACTACCAGGCGACGAACTCCCTACCTGTGTATTCACGCTTACATCTATTTAGGCAGCCATTATTTTTTACTGGTGAGTAAAAACCAATAAATTATTTCCCTCAATTCATGCAATGGACTCAACAACTCATTCAGTGCACACTTTAATAGTTAGGTGTTTCAAAAGAAATTTGTGTTACAATTAAACTTAAAAACAAAAACAAATGAAACGCTCCAGGTTATTTATAAAAATTATTGTCAGCATATTTTTAGCAACACCTGTACTTGCATTGGTAAAAATTAATAGTATAGAATCAGCCACTGCACAAGTAGAATGCGCAAAGCACAATAAAACCTGCGCAGCAACAAAAACTATTATCACTTGCGAACCCGACGAAACAGTGTTTCCCGGTTTATTGATTTCATGGTTGATGGTTGATGGTTAATGGTTCATAGTTAAGTAGTACAGTTTTAATCCGACTTAAAACAATAAAATTAAAAGCAATAAAACTAAACAAACCAAACCCGTAACCCGTAACCCAACTGTATAATTCACTAAAAAGTTACTATTTTGTAAAGCAAATGAAAATAGAACTACCACAATATTCCGGTAAGGATACCCTGGTAATGCTTGGGATAGTACCCATCTTTAGCTTGCTGATTAATTCCATTGTTTTTGGAACAACTTACTTTAGTAACTGGCGTATTTTTTTACTTTCAACTGGTATTGCCTGCATAGGTTTTTTTCTTGATTTTATTGTATGTGGTTTTGTAGCAGTAACGATGAAGCAACGTTTTCCCCGTGAGCAGGATCTTATGAAGCGGTTGACTTTTATGATACTTACCTTTCTTGTAATTACAGGTTTGTTTTTATTTGGTTTGTTTCGGGTGTATGAAGTGGTTCCGTATATCAATCTGCCTTTTAATGAATCTGCATTTGCGTGGAGTTATTTTTCAATGGGTATCATCAATGTTTTTCTTACTTATTTAATGGAAGGTATTTCCCGCTACCAAAGCTAGAAAACCAATTGGGAAGAAACAGAGAAATTAAAAAAGGCTTATAAACAAAGCCAGCTGCAGGGCTTAAAGAGCCAGGTGAACCAGCATTTTTTATTTAATAGTTTAAATTCATTATCAAGCCTTATACAGGATGACGAAGAAAAAGCCGAAAAGTTTTTAGATGAAATGAGTAAAGTATATCGCTATCTGCTACACAATGATGATGAGCAACTGGTAACACTTGGCAGGGAATTAAAATTTATACAATCGTATCGTCATTTATTAAAAGCAAGGTATGGCAATGGGCTGGAGCTGGATATTTCCGTAGATGAAAATGTATTGGATAAATGGCTGCCCCCTCTAACATTGCAGGTGATAATTGAAAATGCCTTTACCAATAATTCAGTAAGTAAAGACAGCCCTTTAAAAATTGCCATCAATTCGCAGGATGATAACATCATTAAAGTGAGCAATAATATACAGCCTAAAATTATAGCTGCGGCGATAGATAATAATTCAGCCATTGAAAATGTGGTGAATAAATACGGGCTGCTGGCAAACCTGGGCGTTAGGATAGTTGAAACAGATGAGCAGCGGGAGATTTATCTGCCGCTGCTTTTTAATGAAAAAGAGGAGGCACTTTTATGAAACTGATAAAACCTCCCAAATGGAAATTGTACACCTTCCTGCTTACCATGCCGATGATTGCCCTTGCCATCAATATGATTTTTTTTGGCATACCATTGTGGAGCGATACCACCTTGTGGTTGATTTCTTTTCCGCTCAATTGCACGGCAGGGTTCTTAACCTGGTATCTTCATTATTTATACACCCGTGCAGCAGAAAAAAAATATCCCGGCCTTGAACACAGTACCAGGAGGATTATAAGAAAAATACTGGGGCAAATTATAATTATTGTGCCGGGTGTGCTGCTCCTGTTTTTCTTATATGCCCAATTTCATATTGGCGGGTACCAGTTGCAATACAACCATCTCCTTAAAACAATGCTGCTGGCGCTTTGCATCAACCTGGTTTTTCAAACTTTGTATGAAGGCGAATACCTGCTGCGTAAATACAAAGAGAGTGTGGAGGAAAATGAATCGATACAGCAACTATCGCTGGCGCATGAGTATAATACCTTGAAGAGCCAGGTAAACCCTCATTTTTTGTTCAACTGTTTTAATACACTTTCATCCCTTATTACAGAAGACAAGGAAAAGGCTGAAATGTTTTTAGATGAACT
>JANMVB010000389.1:0-3736 GCA_031392305.1 Ferruginibacter sp. | reverse complement strand
AAGGCGTACCAGTGATTATTTGTTGAATTCTTAGTGAAACACACATGGAAAAAACTTTTTTATCCTTGCATCCTGCTCAACAGGACGTATATACTGATCAGTTGGTAAATGCTGCCAGCCCTCACTATAATATTGGGGGATACATTACATTGAAGGGTAGTTTAAACAAAGAAAAATTTCAGGAAACAGTTCGCTCAATACCGCATGTATTTGACGCTTTTAAAATGAGGTTTATCATTACTGAAAATGGTGAACCGCAATATTTTCAGGCGCAGGATTATGAATATATGGAATTGCCTGAAAGGGATTTTAGTGGCCACACTGATCCGGCTGGAGAAGCAATGATATGGATGCAGCAACAGTTTAATTCACCTTTCAATTTACAGGAAGCAGATTTTTTGTTTGAAAACTGTTTAATAAAAATTGCAGCAGATGAACACTGGTACTTTGGAAGGTTTCATCATTTACTAACTGATGGTTTTGGCTTCATTGTGTTTGTACAATATATTGCTCAAAAATACACGTCTTTATTACAGGATGATGGCCTGCAATTTCTGTATCCTTCTTATATGGATGAGGCGGCCACTGCTGCTAAGTATTTTACATCTCCCGATTATGAAGCAGATGCTGCCTACTGGAAAACAAAAATTAGTGATAAGCCCGTTAAAATGCTGGCTGCAAAGTATCCTCCACTCAATGCAAATGGCAAAAGCAGCAGCACTTATATAATTGATATAAACCCCGCAAGAAAAAAATTGCTGGATGACCTGCAAATAAATACCAGGGCAGGCTTGCAACATTTAACCATAGCAGCACTACTTATTTATTTTGGTAAAATTTCTACCCAGGAAGAATTTGTTTTTGGTGTTCCCTTGCATAAAAGAAGCTCCAAAAAATTGAAGGAAATTGTTGGGATGTTTAGCGGGGTTTTACCGTATAAAGGGATATATCAAAAGGATATTATTGTTGCAGACCTCATTAAAGATATTACTCATTCTCAAAGGATGGATTACCGGCACCAGCAATACCAGATTGGTGATTTAAGCCGTGATTTGAAGATGATCAGCACCGATGGTTATTTACAGGAAATTACCATCAACTACGAGCCATTAAATTTTGAATTAAATTTTGGTGAATTACTTGATACAACGATAGTACGATTAGCAAGCGACCATGAAAGAAACCCACTGCAAATTTGCTGGAGAGAATATGGGAACGATCAACCACTGCGCCTGCACATTAATTATGGAAATGAATTTTTTAGTGAAGCGGAAATAGAATTATTTATTAACCGCCTGTTGTTTATTATTGAGCAATTTCCTGCTAACCTCGATAATGAAATTGGTAATATTAAAATAGTGCCCGCTGAGGAAATGGCAATGCTGGAAAATTTCTACGAAACTCCGGCAAATGTTTACCCGCAGAAAAACCTGGTAACACTTTTTAAAGAGCAAGTAGCTACGACTCCGCACAATATCGCCATGATATTTGAGGAACAGGAGCTAACTTATTTTCAACTGGATGAGCGATCCAATCAATTGGCATTTCATTTACAAAGCATGGGTGTAACGACTGAAATGTTGGTGCCATTATTTATAGAGCGATCAGCCGAAATGATGGTTGCAATACTTGGCATACTGAAAGCCGGTGGCGCTTATGTTCCGATTGATCCAGAATATCCGGCTGAAAGAATAGCATTTATACTGGAAGATACCAGTTGTAAATTTTGTGTTAGCAGCATGGCACAGAAATCGAAGTTAGCAGCCTTCGGTTGGCTGGAGATTATTTTAATGGATGATGAACATGCCCAGCTTGATGTACAACAAAATGCGAATCCTCTTTTAGATATAAATCCTGATCAGCTTGCCTATGTAATTTATACATCGGGCTCTACCGGCAAACCCAAAGGGGTAATGATTGAGCATAGAACTGTTGTGAACCTTATTGATGCCCAAACTGATTATTTTAAAATTAAAAATGACGACCGGATTTTACAGTTTTCCAACTATTGTTTTGATGCCTCTGTAGAACAAATATTTCTTGCCTGGTTAAATGGTGCAACCCTTGTATTATTTAAAGAAGGGCTGCAATTGAAGATTGATCTTTTTGAAAATTTCTTAGTTGAAAAAGAAATAACACACCTGCATGCAACTCCATCTTTTCTTGAAAACCTGGCAGGGATTGAACATACTTATTTAAGAAGAGTAATTGCCGGCGGCGATCTATGTAAAAGATCGCTTGCAGATTATTGGAAAAATAAAGTTTCATTTTACAATGAATACGGCCCCACAGAAACTACGGTAACTTCCATAGAATTTAAAGCAGGTGCTAATGAATCGGGCCAAACCAATTCACTGCCTATTGGAAAACCTTTAAAAAATATACAGGTTTATATCGTAGATAAAAATAATGCTATTTGCCCCATCGGGGTTACAGGTGAATTGTGCATAGGAGGAGATTGTCTTGCAAGGGGTTATTTAAACCGTCCGGAATTAACTGCAGAGAAATTTGTGAAGAATTATTTCGACAGCAATTCCACCAAACTTATGTACCGGACCGGCGACAGTGGTTATTGGTTACCTGATGGCAATATTGTTTACCTGGGCCGTATGGATGAGCAGGTGAAGATACGTGGGTACAGGATTGAATTGGGAGAGATAGAAAATGTGTTGCAATCATCCGTTAATATTAAACAAGCGGCTGTGCTTGCCCGTAATGACAAAAATGGTAATAAGCGCCTGGTGGGTTATGTGGTACCGGCAGGTGCATTTAGTGCTACAGAAACACAAGCCTGGTTAAAAAATAAACTACCTGAGTATATGATACCGGCGCTGTGGGTAGAGTTGGAGATGCTGCCAATGACTTTGAATGGTAAGGTTGATAAAAAATCACTGCCTGACCCGGAAGCAGGCGAATGGCGGGGTAGCAAATTTGTTGCACCGGCAAATGAAATGGAAACTCAGTTAACTGCCCTATGGACAGACGTACTGAAAGTTGAAAACATTGGTGTGCAGGATAATTTTTTTGAATTAGGCGGGCATAGCCTCAATGCTATTCAGCTCACCACAAGATTGCATAAAAGCTTACAGTTAAAAACAGATATAGCCACCATATTTGCCAACCCAACAATTGAGCAACTGGCAAAGGCCCTGGCCAGCCAGGAAAAATCGCAGTTTGTACAAATCAGGCGCTTGCCGCAACAAACATACTACCCGCTGTCTCATGCACAGGAAAGATTTTGGATATTGAGCCATTTCAAAGATGGGTCAGAGGCGTATAATGTCGCCAATGCATTTACCATTGAAGGCAACTTAAAGATGCCTGCTTTTAAAAAGGCATTTGATGCAGTAATAGAACGCCATGAAATATTAAGGACTGTTTTTGTAGAAGTGGATGGGAAAGCACAGCAACAAATTCTTTCCGTAAACGAAGCAGGTTTTGTAATTGAAGAAATTGATGCTACAAAAAACAGCGATAAAGAAACCTTTATAAAAAACTGGCTGAAAGAAGATGCTACACGTGCTTTTGATTTGTCGAAAGGGCCATTGTTTAGGGCTACAATTTTTAGAGAAGAAGCTGAAAAATTTACATTAGTTTTTAATATTCACCACATCATAAGCGATGGATGGTCCAAGGGGATTTTTATAAAAGAATTCCTCCATTTTTACAAAGTATTTTCAACTGGCGTTGAGAGTAACCTGACGCCATTGCCAATACAATACAAAGATTATGCTGC
>JANMVB010000354.1:0-4342 GCA_031392305.1 Ferruginibacter sp. | reverse complement strand
TTTCATCAGCAATAAATCCGCGGAACTGATCACGGTCCTCTCTAAGTTCAGCAGAAGAAGCAATAAAGATTTTGATCGTACTCATATATTTAAATCAATATATTGAAGATAATTTTATTTAATTCATAATCCAAATGAATTGGTTGCTCCTTCTAGCAAAAAGTCTTTCCGGTAACATCTTCCTGTAAGTTATTGCGGCAATGTCTTTTTATTTTTTGTCCTTGCTAAGGAGCAGTGTGGTACATCGTTGCATCGCCCTCTTGTACGGCATACCTATGGGGAGCTTTACCTGCGTTATGTGTGAACCCCTTCACGTCCACGTCTCCCAACGAGCCTTAGCGCAGCCGGGAACGTTGGCTTTTTTCGCTTACTGCTTGCTGTTATTAAAAGCCACCTCTTCCATTTCCATAAAATTGGTAACCAGGTAAAAGCCCTGCACATGAGTGAGATAAAATTTAGCAGAGCTATGGATATATGTACATTTATAGCAGGATTATTAAATAACAAGTGTAAAGTTATTTTAGCACGAGACACGGACAAGTTGTATCTATTCCTGAAAGAAGTTATAGTTTAGGCACCTTAGAAATCCCGGTAGTTAACCTAACACGAAAAAAGGAAAAATCTGTAATTTTTAAAAACATTTGTAATTTGACGCCGGAAGACGATTGTGTTAATAGCGCATCTTTTAACAGAGAACATGTAAGTACCGAATTCGTAGCTTATGCACAAAGCATAGCTTAGATAACTCAAATAATGCTAGACATATTTTACAATCAGCAACTTAAAATCTTTTAAATAGAAATTTATGAAATCTCCTTTCTTAAAGAGCGTCTTTCGTTTTCGCATGCTCCATTTTCTGTATATTTTTTCGTGTATAACCGGGCTGGTGCAAGCTCAAAACTTTGATTCAATTGAAATAAAAACTACTAAACTTACCAATTCGATCTACATGCTGGAAGGCAGCGGCGGCAATATTGGTTTGTGCACGGGCAATGATGGTGCATTTATTATTGATGACCAGTTTGCGCCCCTCACTAAAAAAATATTAGCCGCTATTGCAAAAGTTACCGATAAGCCCGTGCAGTTTGTCATTAACACACATTGGCATTTCGATCATACCGGGGGAAATGAAAACCTTGGCAAAGAAGGGGCAATTATTGTATCGCAGGAAAACAGCCGCAGGCGCATGCAGGCAGACCAGTTCCTGGGTGCGCCGCCACAAAAGCAAGCTGCTTATTCTTCCGCCGGGCTGCCCAAAATCACTTTTGCCGAATCAATGAATTTTTATTACAACGACGAAACGATCCGGGTCTTTCATATTGCGGATGCACATACCGATGGTGATGCAATTATATATTTTGAAAAATCAAACGTGGTGCATATGGGTGATGTTTTTGTGCGTTATGGTTTACCCTTTATCGATGGACCAAACGGTGGAAACGTTAATGGTATGATCACCACCATTGATTCTGTGCTTACACGCATTGATGCAAATACAGTCATTATTCCCGGCCATGGCCAATTGTCGAAAAAGAAAGACCTTGAAGACTATAATATGATGCTCAGGACAATCCGTGATAGGGTAAAAACACAAATTGACAAAGGCAAAACACTTGACCAGATTATAGCCGCTGATCCAACAAAAGGTTTTGAAAAGAAAGGTATGGGAGTAAAGGAATTTGTGAAAGTAGTTTATGACAGTATTTTGAAATCCAGGAAAAACAAACGTAAATAGTTTTCTGGTTTGAAGAGTGATTTATTATGATTTGTATGAAATTATCTGAACTGTGATTTATTTGATTATTATGATTTTTATGAAATTGTCTCACCTGTGATTGAAACAGAACTTTACAAAGTTGCATGATGAAAATACCATTGAAAATAATTCCGCTTGATTTGTTGGAGCAATATAAAGCTGACTTTGACAAAACATTGAAACCAGGTTTTGATAAGTTGCACGACAGCAAATTGAGTATTAAAACATTCAGCTTTTATATTTCCGTGTCTGCTGTTTTCTCATCTAAAATTGAAGGTGAGGATATGGAACTTGATTCGTACATCAAACACAAACGCTTTGGTACTAAGTATGAACCCGACTACACCCGAAAGATTGACGATTTGTATGATGCTTATTTGTTTGCTCAAAAAAATAAACTCACAGCACAAACTTTACTACAGGCACATGCACAATTGACCAAACACATTTTGCAAAAATCGCAGCAAGGCAAATTCAGAACTGGAAATATGTTTGTTATAACCAATAAAGGCCAGATTGAATATGTGGCCGCTTCGCCTGACAATGTAAAAACCGAAATGAAAAAATTGTATGCTGATATTGAAACACTGTTAACTACTGAAATGAGTTTTGAAGAAATTTTATTTTTCGCTTCAATGCTTCATTTAGTGTTTGTAAAAATTCATCCGTTTCAGGATGGCAACGGCAGAACATCACGACTGCTGGAGAAATGGTTTCTTGCTCAAAAGTTAGGCGACAAAGCATGGTTCATTCAGTCAGAAAAAAATTATTACGCACAGCATCAAACCTACTACACCAACATCAGGCGTTTAGGTTTAGAGTATGACGAATTAAAATATTCAGAGGCACTTCCTTTTTTACAAATGCTCCCAAACGCAATTACCTATAATGGATAATTAATGGTAAATCCTGGTGGTATAATAAAAACATTTCTTAACGGCATTCGTAAAGAATTTGCGCAAACGGGAATTTGCGCCAGGGCAGCTTGTCTGAACTGTGATTTATTTGATTGGTATGATTTGTATGAAATCCCTTCCCGTCAATGTCTTCCAACGAGCCTCAGCGCAGCCGGGGATGTTGGCGTTTTCGCTTACTGCTTGCTGTTATTAAAAGCCACGTCTTCCATTTCCATAAAATTGGTAACCAGGTAAAAGCCCTGCACATGAGTGAGATAAAATTCCCTTCCTGTCAACCTCTCCCTGCATTGCCCGGTGGGGCAGAAGGGATGTTGCTACAGCATGAGGTTACTATTTTTTAGGTCTCATTCAATTCTGTTACACCGTGCTACCACAACGTCCCTCCCCCTGCTTCAAAACCCACGCTGAGGAGACGTTGGCGTTTCGCTTACTGCTTGCTGTTATTAAAAGCCACGTCTTCCATTTCCATAAAATTTGTAACCGGGAAAAGCCCTGCACACCTGTAAGATAAAACTTAGCCGAGCTGTGAATGTATTCAAGCGCATTGATAGATAAAGCCCATTTTTTTACAATCGGATTGTGGTGCATGTAATCTAACTTCTGATAAATAAATGGTACGCTCCTGCAATCCTTCCAGTCAAAAGATTGCTCCCATACCTGGTGTAGTTTTTTATTTTCTTTTCTGGTTACCTCTATGCCTTCAGATAATTTCCTGAGCAACTCATTTTCGTTATTAGTTTGCAGCCGTTTGATTATTTCATAGGCCATAAATCGTTTGCCATTACCTATGATAGTGTTGATGCTTTGCTGAGCATTTATAAAACTAACCAGCACATGTACATGATTGGGCATTATTACATATCCGTTAATGAAATGCCCTTTAGTTTTTAAATGGTCAAACCAACTATAGATTATGTCGTAGCCATTTACTGTGTCAATCAATGGCAACCATTGATGGCAGGTAAATGTGATGAAAAAGATTCCGCTGTTGTGGGGGATGGTTTGTTTTACAGGCATGGCGTAAATGTAATGGTAAAAGTTAGCTTGTGGTAATGGTACACCCTGCTTTGGCGCAACGTCCCCGGCTATGCTAAGGCTCGTTGGGAGACGTTGCTGGGAAGATAGTTCAAACGATAAGCAAACAAAAAGCAAACAAAAAAGAATCTCACCAATCACCCCAATCAAAAAAATCACAGTTCAGACAAAAAAACTACATCCTATTCTCCTCTAATAATTTCAGCATATCCCCCATATTGATTAAAACTTTACGCACAGGTTTGCTCACGGCGAGTTGTTGATTTTTGCGCAGGCGGGTAAGTGTGCTGGGGCTTATTTTAAACATCTCCGTTACTTCCTTAATCGTTAGCCATCTTTCATGCGGCTGCAATTGGTGGGTATTTCCATTAGGTACTTTGTCCATACTTCCGGGGGGCTTTTAAAAGGGTTAATAGCATCAGCAATCAAACATAGATATAAATGATTTTATAAAAAACAGGAAAAACCCCTTTTTTTTGAAACGGGATTTTTTTTACATTAAGAAGCTGTATAGAATTTGTAATGCTGACTTTGTTATAATGCCAATGATGCCATTTTTACCACTCTTGAACGGAGCGTCGCCAATGTCGCTCCCATGAAATACCAAAGCCGGTTACCAAATAAATCTTTTTTA
>JANMVB010000202.1:0-12025 GCA_031392305.1 Ferruginibacter sp. | reverse complement strand
TCCCATTCTTCTACCCATTCACCGAGGGCATATTCATATCCTTCTGCTGCTTTGGGGGCATACTTTTTTGGGATGCCATTGGTTTGGCTTTTTTGCATGGCAGCAACAGATGCCGGGCTTAAAATTTTTTGCCCGGCAAACATGCCTTTGTCTAACAGCATTGTAAGAAAGTTCATATAATCTGCTGCAGTTGATACTGCCCCGCCAGCCGGATTTACTGCATTTTCTTCTGCAGTAAAGCTGCTGTTCTTCATATTTAGCGGCGTAAAAATCCGTTGCTTCATCAACACATCAAATTTCTTTTTGCTGATTACCTCCAGCACACGGGCCGCAATATTTGGCCCGATGCTGCCATAATAAAAACTGGTGCCGGGGTTTGCAGCTATTTCTTTTTTTGCATTGGAGTTCACTTCCTCTTCCAACGAGTCAAACTTTCGCCGGTCTAATATTTTTGTAATCACCCGCTGGTTATCTGCAATACCTGTTTCATGAGAAAGGCACTGACGGATGGTGATATACGATTTTCCATATTGCTCAAATATTGGTAAGTAAGAGCTCACCTTATCATCCAATGAAAGTTTGCCTTCATCAACAAATGTCATCACCAATGCTGCGGTTAACCACTTACTGCAACTTGCAATGGGCGCTTTTGTTTTAAGGGTAAAATCTCCCAGCTCCCGTTGATAAATCATCTTGCCCTCTTTGTAAATGAGCATCACCAGGTTATCGCCAACTGCTTTCTGGTTATCAAGCAATATCTTATCAACTTCACTAAAGTTGTATTGGCTGTTACCAACCAGACATAGTAGCATGAAATTCAATACCAGCATGAACTTAAGACAGTGCGGAGCTATTTTATATGACATAATTACCCGTAATATTAATTGGAAAAGTATTTGACTAATTAGATAAAGTTATTTCAAAATTTGCAATGGTAAATAAGGTGTATTTTAATTAACAATTTTACCTGTTGTATTTAAAATGATATACTGTAGGTAATGTTCCCCATAGCTGTAAAAGTACAAGTGAGTGACACAACGATGTTAAATTGAAAGACAATTGTTTGTCAACAAAATTTCTTTTACTAAGTGCATGAAAAGCAAATTGCATTTTACATAGGGTAATGTTGGTACAATAATAGACAAGTATAATACTCTGCAAACATTGCCAGCCAACAACAATAACGATTAAATAAATCATACAATATGAACTTAAATAATTTCACCATTAAAGCACAGGAAGCAATTGCCCAGGCACAGCAACTGGCTTTTAATAATCAAAACCCGAATATTGAAACTGAGCACTTGTTAAAAGCATTGCTGAGTGAAGATGATTCGCCGATTGAATTTTTGCTAAAGAAAAACAATGTGAACGTTTCTTTTGTGGAAAATAAAATTGATGAGAGTATTAAGAAATTGCCCAAAGTGCAAAGTGGCGAACCGGCCCAAACAGTAAGCCGGGAAATGAACAGTGTAATATTGCGAGCTACTTCTGCACTTAAAACCTTTGGCGACGAATTTGTAAGTGTGGAGTATTTATTACTTGCCCTGTTGCAGGGTAATGATAACAGCGCCAAATCGCTGAAAGATGCCGGCCTTACAGATAAGGGCCTGGTGGCAGCAATTAAAGACCTGCGCAAGGGTTCCACCATTTCGTCGCAAACACAGGAAACACAGTTTAATGCCCTGAACAAATATGCGAAGAACTTAAATGAAATGGCCCGCAATGGTAAGCTTGATCCGGTAATTGGCCGTGACGAAGAGATACGTCGTACCCTGCATATTTTATCAAGACGTAGTAAGAACAATCCAATTTTAGTTGGTGAACCTGGAGTGGGTAAAACAGCCATAGCTGAAGGTTTGGCCATGCGGATTGTGAATGGGGATGTACCCGATAATTTAAAATCGAAAATAATTTTTGCGCTGGATATGGGCCAGTTAATAGCTGGTGCCAAATACAAAGGTGAGTTTGAAGAGCGCTTAAAATCTGTGATAAAAGAAGTAACCACCAGCGAAGGGGAGATCATTTTATTCATCGACGAAATTCATACCTTGGTAGGTGCCGGTGGCGGCGATGGCGCCATGGATGCTGCCAATATTTTAAAACCTGCACTGGCACGTGGAGAATTGAGGGCCGTAGGTGCCACCACATTAAGTGAGTACCAAAAATTCTTTGAAAAAGATAAAGCACTTGAAAGGCGTTTTCAAAAAGTGATGATTAATGAACCGAGTGTAGAGGATGCGGTTTCCATTCTGCGGGGATTAAAAGATCGCTATGAAACCTACCACCATGTGCGTATTAAAGATGAAGCCATCATTGCTGCGGTAGAGCTATCACACCGGTACATCACAGATCGGTTTTTACCCGATAAAGCTATTGACCTGATTGATGAAAGTGCAGCCAAACTGCGGCTCGAAATGAATTCGATGCCGGAAGAACTGGACAAACTTGAAAGGCAGATCCGCCAGCTTGAAATTGAAAGGGAAGCCATCAAGCGGGAGAGTGATGCAGTAAAACTGAAAGAATTAAATACAGAAATTTCTAACCTGAGCGTACAGCGGGATACTTTTAAAGCCAAGTGGCAGCAGGAAAAAGAAGTAGTGGAAAAAATACAAAATGCCAAAGCAGAAATTGAAAATTTAAAATCTGCCGCCGAAAAAGCAGAACGTGAAGGTGATTACGGCCGGGTTGCTGAAATACGTTATGGTAAAATTCAACAGCAGGAAAAAATCATCGAGGAGCAAACTACTTTGCTCGATGATATCAGCGAAAAACGCTTGCTGAAAGAAGAAGTAGATGCAGAAGACATTGCCGCCAATGTGGCTAAAGCTACCGGCATACCTGTGATGAGGATGTTGCAAAGTGAAAGGGATAAACTTTTGCTGCTTGAAGATGAATTACACAAGCGGGTAGTAGGGCAGGATGAAGCCATTGAAGCAGTGAGTGATGCCATCCGACGCAGCAGGGCCGGCCTGCAGGATCCTAAAAAGCCGATTGGTTCATTTATTTTTCTGGGTACAACCGGTGTGGGTAAAACAGAGCTTGCCAAAGCCCTGGCAGATTATCTTTTTGATGATGAGAGCATGTTGACCCGGATTGATATGAGTGAATACCAGGAAAAGCATTCAGTAAGCAGGATGGTGGGTGCACCTCCCGGCTATGTGGGATACGATGAAGGCGGACAACTAACCGAAGCTGTGAGGCGTAAACCATACAGCGTGGTATTGCTGGATGAAATAGAAAAAGCTCACCCCGATGTTTTCAATATTTTATTGCAGGTGCTGGATGATGGCCGCCTTACTGACAACAAAGGCCGGGTGGTTAACTTTAAAAACACCATCATCATCATGACGAGCAATATGGGCAGCGCCATTATACAGGAGAATTTTGAAAAAGTAAACGAGAAAAATAAAGAGGAAGTAGTGGAAAGCACCAAGGCCGAGGTAATGAATTTGCTGCGGCAAACCATCAGGCCTGAGTTTTTAAACCGGATTGATGAAGTGATCATGTTTCAGCCATTGATGAAAAAGGAGATTAAAGGAATCATTGATATCCACTTACAGGCGCTCAAAAAACTGGTATTGCAAAGCGGAATTCAATTGGAATTTAGCGACTATGTGCTGGAATTTTTGGCAGAAAACGGGTACGATCCTCAGTTTGGGGCAAGGCCATTGAAGCGATTGATCCAAAAAGAGATCATAAACCAACTGAGTAAAAGGATACTTGCCGGGGATATTGATAAGTCGGCACCAGTATTGGTAGATGTATTCGACGGAAACGTGGTTTTCAGAAATGAAACCAGCCTGGAGAAAAAGAGGGAGGGTCAGCTAAATAATAGTTAAGGTATATTTAAATTATATGAGTATTAAAAATTAAGTAGCTGATTATCAAACTTGTGGATAACGTGTTAAGGAAAATTTACCTATTTCGTAGGTAAAAAGAAACAAAAACTATTATCTTCATCCGATTCCAACCATTCTGTAAGTTATTAGTTATATATAATTACTCGGTTACTAAAGTGGGAAGTGGGCAATCAAAATTATTGAAGTGGGGTATTAATTGACCACTTTTAGGCATACACATTTAAAAACAATTTATTATGGCATTCAAAAAAGAGGTAGTTGAGATTATTGAACCGAGAGATGTATTTGTAGGCAATATCGAGGCACCCGTAACATTAGAAGAATTTGGCGAATATGAAAGCGAGGCATGCGCAAAAGCAAATGAAGTAGTGAAGCAGATATTGGAAGAATTTGATGGAAAAGTGAGGTTTAATTTTCGTCATTTTCCCATGACGAATATTCACCAGCGCAGTTTAAAAGCAGGTGAAGCTGCAGTAGCAACCGCTCAAAATGGTAAGTTTTGGGAAATGCACAATATTTTATTTGCAAACCGTCGCAACCTGGGTACCACCAGTTTAAAATTGCATAGCAAAGAGGCTGGCGTTCAAAACAAACGTTTCCTCGATGAATTAGTAAACGCTACCTACGGCTGGCAGGTGCAAGGCGATATGAGGGAAGGGATTAACCGTGGTGTAAAAGACGTTCCCACATTCTTCGTAAACGGCGAGCGCTTTACCGGTAAAGCAACCTACGACGAATTAAGCAAGGCAATTGAAGCTGCTTTAAAAAAAGTAAAGAAAAAAGCGCCTGTAAAACAAAGAGCATAAAATAATAAAAGCCTCCACGAAAATGGGGGCTTTTTTTATGGAATCCTTCAATGCTTTAAATTTCCACATTGGTCTGTATTTAAATATAATTTTTGTCCCAACAAGAAAGCATCCGTCAACATCGTTGTGTCACTCCCTTGTACCGCATACCTATGGGGAACTTTACCTGCCATGCAACTTCCTCTTTTGACACCCTATCTATTTAGCAATGATCATGTCCTTTAATGACCAGAGAATGGCAAGCACGTCTTTTTTAGATTCATCATCAATTTTATGATTATCCAGGACCTTTAAAATATCATCCACAACATGCATGTATTCAGTTGCACTAATATTCATTCCTTTATGCGTGGCAGGCATATCCCTGCCAGAGTAGGTTACAGGTCCACCACTTCCAGCGCTAAAAAAGTCTATAGTATGTTGCCTGATCACGGCTAATTTTTCTGGCTGTTCTTTGTAAGGTAAAAACCTTGCACTGATCGCAGGATTGTTCATGTGGGCCTCAACAACATCGTCAACAATATTTGTAATACCTGGCGTACCCCCGAGCCGTTCAAAAAGAATTGTAGTCATGTTGATTATTTTAAAAATAAAGGGTTAATAAAAAGATAGCACTGCATTTATCAAATTATTGTTTACCCCGCTCAAAGTTACGCACAGATAAATGTGAAGACAGCAACATTTAGTTCAAATGCAGGTAATTTTAGTTCAAATCAAATATATAAACGTGTAATTTGTTATCACAATTTGGCAGCTAAAAAATCGGAAGGTAAATAACCATAACTTTTTTGAAAACATTTGGAAAAATAGGATGGGCTGTTAAAGCCTGTTTGATATGCAACTTCTGAAACGTTGCCGGCATTTTTATTCAATAAAATTAAAGCCTCACTTAAACGGTATTCCTTAATAAAAGTATTGGGGGATTTACCGGTGAGGAATATCATTTTACGATACAATTGAGCTTTACTGCACCCCACAGGTTTACTAAAATCATCCACTTTTAAATTTGAATTGCTCCAGGTAGATTCTGTGTAGTTCATTAATTGGGTTAGAAATTTTACATCTGTAGGTGTAAGAAAAAATACGTTTTCCCCTACTCTTATAACATTTAAATTTTCGCTGTTATATAATTCCTTAACTTCTGCTGAAACTATAATTTCGCCTTTAACAATCTTACACATCCATTCAGCAAATTTTATAGTATCCTCAAAAATTAATTTCTTTTCAGTTACCGGTACTCCGGCATTTAATCCTATTTTTAAAAGGATTTTATCATTATTTATTTCAGTGCGGAAATTTTTAAACAGTGCCTGAATATCAAATGCGGCATGAACGGCGTTTGAGATCGATTTAAAAGAAACTAAAAAATGATTTTCAGTTTGTTTAACCAGTTTCCCCTCAAACAAATTCAAGACGCTTAGTACTGCATCATTGTAAAAATGTAATGAAGATTTAAATAGAGCAGATTCATTTTGTATCAGCGACAATTGATTTAATGATATAATCATTATTGTTCTGAAGGCGGGGTCATTAATAATATTTAGTGAGGTGTTTTGTGCTTTTTCCGGATCTTCAATTCTGCCTAAAAATGATTCAACTATGCTGGGATCTACTTCTATTACTCTGTGCGGAACCTGGCCATGAGCCTGGTTATGCATATTCAGGATGGCCTTCGCATCAGGTGCTTCAATTAAACAGAAGGCTGTTTTTCTTTTTTCATCAAACCAATAAGTTAATCCTCTACAACCAAATTGACTTTGTATTTTTAAATCCTCCTGGTGTAACTGTGCTACATTCTCTGCAGTAACTAAATCAGAAACATCGTGTCGATCCATATAAATTGGCATACATAATATCTTTTACAAGTGTACTAAAATATATTTATGACCTTTCCATTATCGTCACTGTCTCATTCATTTGTTAAATCAGTTTTAGTTATAAAATGTGCCGACATAATTTTTCAACTAACCTTTCTATGTGAGTAATTACAACTAAATCAGTCTCCCAAAAATATTTTTTTGCCAATTTTTTAAAATGCCGATTAGCATCATTACTTAACCACATTACTTCCAACCACGAGATGCTCCAGGTTTTGTTCTTTAAAATAGGTATTGCAAATGGTTTCTGCCTGGTCTAATAAAACGGGCACGGCGGGTTGTTTGGCACCTAGCATGATTTGGGTTTTTTTGAAAGCTGCTGCTTCATCTAACCCTTCTGTTAGTACAAGGGTCTCTTTAATTGCAATTACATGCAGGCCGCTGTCTTTTAGTTTTCCCAGCTCGGCAATCAACCAGCTTAGTGAGAAAAAATAATTTTGTTCCAATAGCAGCAGGTATTTACAGTTTCCGGCATCGGGCATTTTATTAAATGATGAACCGGTTATTTCGGGTGTGGCATATTTTTTTAAATGCCTGGGCATTGTTTTATTTTTTTGCAATTGTATGCACCCCAACAATGCCTGCGGATAGATACTTAACCAGCGTACTTTTCTGCGGAGTTCATGTACATCCTTCTCCATATTATCAAACTGCAGCCCGGTTTCTTTAGAAAACTCCGTGATTTCATAAATGGCTTCACCATAAAATTCATTGATGGCTGCTATCTCTTCTTTTTCCTCCAGCCAGTCTGCCTCTGTAAGTTTTTTGTGAATTTTTGTTAACCTGTTATTGCCTGTTTCCAGCCAGTCTTTTTCTACCAGTATTTCATTCAGGCTTTGAATTTTTTCCCTTGTTTCTGCCAGCAGGTAGCTCATGATTTTTGCCGGTATTTTTTTATTGGTTGCAAGGTCTTTGGTGATTGCATCATAATAGTCTATTGCTCCCAGGCCGTCTTCCAGCAATTTAAAATGCTCTTTAATTTTGCTGAATTTTTTATTGTTGTGTAATTCAGCATACAGTTTTGCCAATGCCTCCAGCATAAATAATGGTGTACGGGCATTGTTGCGGTACAGCCAAAGCGCCGGATTTTTTTGCTTTGCAGCAGCGTTTAATAATGTTTGCAACTGGTTAAAGAAAAATTCAAATCTTGACAGGCCTTTTTTCATTTGTTAGTTGTTGTTTATAGGTTTATGGCAATAAATATTTTTGATAAGGGAGTAATTTTTTAAATTCCCGGTTATTGGCTATTACTTTTCAAAAAATGATACAGTACCGCCTACCCAGGTTTTATCTTTATTGTAGCGGGTACCAATCATTTTACCCTTGCTTAACCTGGAGAGGTTATGCACCGCCTTTGGCCGGGGCCAATCTTTTTTCCAAAAATAAAAGAGGCGTATTTCGGCTTTGGCAGGCCCGTCGGGGGTTTCAATTACATCAGCATATTTTACTTTGCGCTGCAGTATCCAGTTTTCAGGGTTTGTAACCTGGTCAATATCCTGTTGGGTTACATCTATCACCACACCCATTCCTGCAAAAGAAAACAATGGTTTTAGTACATAGTTTTCAAGATCGACGGGTACTTGCTTTAACTCATTTAAAAAAAATGTTTGTGGTATGTATGGGTGGCGGATAAGCGGCAGTGTGTATTTGCTGATGCGGTAAAACCAGTTTGGGTGCGGCACCCATTCTACCTCCCAGGGTTTGGAAAGATCGATGATATTTTCCATGCCTTCCTGCTGATACAGATCATCAAAGATGAGGCGGTTATAGATTCTTTTTATTTCAATTTTTTGCCCGTCATTTTCATAATATAATTTGTTGCCTTCGCCAAGGAGCTTTGTGAGGCAAATGGTTTTTATGCCCAACAATTTTTCGGTGCAATAAAAATCTATTCTTGTTTTTTGCTGATCGGGATAAATTTCGAGCAGGATTACCTCCTTCGGGTTTAGATCACCTACTATAATTTCTTTTAAGGCCTGGGTATAAGTTGCTTCGGTAAATCCATTTAAATAAGCGCTATGGGTATCCGGTACATCTGCATAATTTTTTGTAATGGCTGAATGATACGCCTGAAAAGCAAACAGTGTGGGGAAGCCCTGCATTTCTATTAACTGTGGCTCCAACTCACCTTGTTCATTTTCGCAGATGCCGTAATCGAATACGATAAAATCTGCGTAATCGCCTTCGTGGGCAATATTTACATCTTTGGGTATTGATCTTTCTGTAAGCTTTTTAAATGACGGGTCTGCAATTACATCGATGATCTCTTCACATGCATCCAGCATTTTTTTTGTAAAATCTTTTGGTATAAAAAGCGGCGTTTCTGCATTTCTAAAATCGAGGGCACCGGGGTGCAGGGATTCTATTTGATGTATATAATCTTCGTATTTTTCCTGGGAGAAATTTTCGTTGAAGCGCTGGCGTAATTCTTTTTGCATGTGTAACTGGTATGAGTATTTTGAATGCCTGAATTGTGCAGGTTAAAAATAATCATAATCAATTGATAATTGATAATTTGGTAATTGATAATTTCATTTAGCACTCATAATCTTTAGATGGAATTTGCCTAATTATATAATGCAGGGAAAGATCCACATTGGTATGCCGTACAAGTGAGTGACACAACGATGATGCCCATTGCTTCTTAGCCCGGGCAACAAAAAAACTTATGAAGAATTTTAAGGGAAATACAAATTTGGCTTGCCTTTAATTTTGGATAACAGCATTTGTTTCTACCGGTTGAAAACTATTTACAGCAATATTGAGGAACGTGGGAAGTATGTGCGAATAGGTAAACATAATTTTATCGGGATCATTTAAGTGTGTGATCATGCTCATCCATTTTTCTTCCCCATAATTTTCTATGACGGTTTTCTTTTTTTCTTCTGTTTGCAGGTGAAGGCTCATGCCTACTGCATCTGCTTCCGGATGAAACTGGGTGCCAATCATATAATTGTTGAAACGTACCGCCATGATAGCCCGCTCTAAGGAAATATGCGGCCGCTCCTTTTCTATTGCAAGGATTGCGGCGCCGGTTTTGTGCAACATGTTATGATTGGGTTCTATCACCTGGTAATCCCTGCTGTCAACAGCGTAAAAGGGGTCTTTCATATCTTCAAAAACAATTTCACTTTTTCCATCTTTTAACAGGTGAATGGGGAACACACCAAACGCGGTACTTTTTCTTTTGCATACATTGCCGATACGGTAATGCCTGCACGCTAACTGAAAGGAATGGCAGATAAAGAAGACGTGCTTTTTTTCGATATTGGCTTCATTGTTATTCCATTTTTCTATGTGGCCAAGCCAGTTGAAGTATGCTTTTTCCCATGCTGTTTCTGTACTATCCAACGGACTGCCGGGGCCGCCACTCGAAATAAAAATATCATAAGAAAGATCGGGTACTTCTATTTCTTTACGTACATCAAATTCATCCCAAATTATATTAAAATGGTGCTGATCGCTAAATTGGTTGAGTATTTCCCTGATGCACCGCATGCCCTGGTTTGGGGCACCATCATATAAATCTAGTATTGCTATGCGTATGGTCCGTTTATCTGTGCCGCTCATTTTGCAAAAATAATATTTTTTTAAAGACGGTTTAGTGTTGCCAACATTTAGATACACACAGGAGGGCATCTTTAATTCACATTTTAATTTCTAAAGTTTCAACATTAGGATTTATTAAAAAAAACTCCGGCACTAATGCCGGAGCGTTTTTATTTGATTATTGAAAATTTATTTTGGATGCAACTAAAAATTTATAACCCTTCCAGGAAACTGCCATGAATATAATCTACCACATCACTCAGGTTGCCGGTGTCTTTAAATACTTTCAACTGCCTGTCGGCTCCGGTGCCTTGCTCCATCATTTTATGTACATAATTTATTGCATGGCGGCTACCTAAATGTGGTACAACATCATCAACAAAATCTAGCAATTCGTAAATTAATACCCTTGTGTTTATCTCAGCTTCTTTACCAAAATCTATGAGGCTGCCATCTATTCCATATCGGCTGGCCCGCCATTTATTTTCGTTTAACAGGGCCCGGGAGTACATCATAAAATTTAGATTTTGGCTACGTAACTTATATAACTTGGCGCAAATGGCCTGGAAGAGTGCAGTGATGGCAATGGTTTCCTGCACCGTCATGGGTATATCGCAAATGCGAAATTCTACTGTGTTGAAAAAGGGATGTACCCTCAGGTCCCACCATATCTTTTTTGCATTGTCGATGCAGTTGGTTTTCACCAATAATTTTACATAATTTTCATAGGCTTCAATGCTTTCAAAATAATCGGGGATGCCGGTACGGGGAAATTTATCAAATACCTTGGTGCGGAAAGATTTGTATCCTGTTAGCCTGCCTTCCCAAAATGGTGAGTTGGTGCTTAATGCGTACACATGGGGTAAAAAATAGCGGGCAGAGTTTGCGATATGTATGGCAAGTTCCCTGTTTTCCATACCAACATGTACATGCAGGCCAAAAATGAGGTTGCTCCTTGCAGCTTCCTGTAGCTCATTTACCAGTTCGTTATAACGAACATGATCTGTAATTAACTGGCTTTCCCAATGGCTGAATGGATGTGTGCCCGAAGCACCGATTTTTAAACCAAGGCCCTCGCCAATACTGCTGATAGTTTTGCGTAAGGTGGATACATCCATAAATGCTTCATCCACATCCTGGCAAATATCAGTACCTACTTCTACTACTGCCTGGTGCATTTCTGCCTTTACTTTGTCTTTAATTATTTTTTGCCCTTCCTGCACAATTTTTTGTTCATGGCTTTTTAGTTCTCTTGTTACGGGGTCTATTACCATGTACTCTTCTTCTACACCTACCGTAAAATTTTTAAATGAAATATTACCCATGATGAATTTTTAATTTAATAATTGAAAATTTTTTAATCTTTCGTTATTGGTTATAATTTAAAAATTTCTTCCATTGGCATGGTTAACCCTTGTAATACTGTCGAAGAAATATTTTCATTCGCTTCGTAGATGACCGGCTTGGCATACTCTTCATTTTCATTGAGCAGGTAAACATAAATTTGCTTGTATTCGGGGTAAACTACCCAGTATTCCAGCACACTATTTTCTTCATACAAATCAAACTTGTATTTGGTTTCTGTTTTTGTATTACCGGGGCTTAATATTTCTACTATCAACTCAGGTGCCCCATCTATACTGCGGTTATCTTTTAATTTTTCTTCATCGCATACTACAATGATGTCGGGCTGCACTACTGTTGTTATTTCATCATCCCTACGTTTCTTTTTTCTGAAAGGTTTGCCTTTTAACCGCACATCAATCGGCGCATGTAAACATTGACAATGTTTACCACTTAAAAAATTCAAAAATTTCAATTCTATATTTGTCGAAATTTTCTGGTGGGTTACGGTAGGTGCAGGGCTCATCTTAAATATCTTTCCCCTTATCAATTCAATCCTTTCTTTAAAATTCCAGGTTAAATAATC
>JANMVB010000039.1:0-2081 GCA_031392305.1 Ferruginibacter sp. | reverse complement strand
TATCAGAAGAAATTTACTAGGAAGTTCAAAAATTCTTGAAAAGAAGATGAGTAGATACTAACACTACATTTGGTTATGGCCCTTCAAGAAAAGTAAAACTTTTAAGTCAGGCCTTTTCATTGCTCGGACTGCGTGAACACCGCCCGGCTCAACGAGGCCGTTCGGCTAATGTACATTATGGATAAGGGTTTCAACGAAAATAAAAATGGACAAACCGAAATAATTTTCGATTTGTCCAATTGAGTGAACCGGATTGGATTCGAACCAATGACCCTCAGCTTAGAAGGCTGATGCTCTATCCAACTGAGCTACCGGTCCATAAATTTTGGCAAATATAAGATACTGAATGAGAATAGCGCCACCCCTATCCCATTTTCTCCTCCAGTTCCATCACTTTTTCAAATACCACTTCGTATTCTTTATTCAAATTGACAAGTTCACCCGTTACTTTTTTATAATCCATTTCTGCCTGGTGAAACTTTTCTTTGTTGCTATATCCTTCCGGCGACGACATCAGTAATTCCAGCGCTGCCTTGTTTTTATTTAATTCTACTAGCTTTTCTTCTATCTGCTGAAACCTGTTTTTATTTTTTTGATACTCCTTTTTTAATTCCTTATCAATCTGTACTGCGTTGTTTGTTACATTATTTGCGTTGGCATTACCGGTAGCAGTATCTTTCTTTTGCTTATCTGCGGCCACTACTTTTTTTTCTTCAGGTGCCGGTGCAGTACCGGTGCCTTTCTTCGAAGCCTCAGCCGCTCTCCTTTCCTTCCAGTCTTCCCACTCGGCGTACGTGCCTTTAAATTCTACTATTTTATGATCTTCAATTTCCCATATTTTATTGGCAATTTTGCTAATGAAATACCTATCATGACTCACCAATACAATGCTGCCTTCATATTTATTCAGTGCATCAATCAGCAGGTCAACAGAATGTATATCCAGGTGATTGGTAGGTTCATCAAGCATTAAAAAATTGGCTTTGCTTACAATTGTTTTTGCCAACGCAACCCTTGCCTTTTCACCACCACTCAGCACCTTTATTTTTTTATCAACATCATCGCCACTAAATAAAAAACATCCAAGCAGGCTCCTCAGTTCCAGGTCTGTTTTGCCACTCCTGCTATCTTTCATTTCATCCAGCACATTGTTATTTATATTGAGCGCCTCCAACTGATGCTGGGCATAAAAAGATTCATCTACATTGTGCCCCCATATCCTGTCACCTGTAAATTGTTCCGTGCCAACAATCACCCTTAGTAAAGTCGATTTACCCTTGCCGTTAGCACCAATCAAGGCAATCTTATCACCCCTGTCAATCTCCGCACCGGTATCTTTTAAAATGGTAATATCCCCAAAGCTTTTAGATACATGTTTTAGCGTACACAAAATCCTTCCCGGTTGTTTATCAACAGCAAAATTGATACGCATATTCGGACGCTCCATTTCTACATTCTCTATCCTGTCCAATTTCTCCAGGCGCTTTACAATACTCTGCGCTGCAGCGGCTTTGCTGGCCTTTGCTTTAAATCTTTCAACAAATCTTTCGTTCTGCCTAATGTAGTCCTGCTGGTTTTCGTAAGCCTTTTGCTGTATATCAATTCTTAACGCTTTTTCCGTTTCATAAAAGGTATAATTGCCGGTATAAAAATGAAGTTTTTGCTGATAAAGCTCTACCACTTTATTCACCATGCGGTCTAAAAAATAACGGTCATGGCTCACCATTACCACGGCCCCCTGGTAATGCTGCAAATATTTTTCAAGCCACTCAATGCTCGGCAAGTCAAGGTGGTTGGTAGGTTCATCCAGCAGCAATACATCGGGGTGCATCAAAATCATTTTCGCCAGCAACACCCGCATTCTCCATCCACCACTAAACAGTTTATAAGGTTTGTGCAAGCTTTCATTTGTAAAACCCAGCCCCTGTAAAATTTCTTCGGTTTTATGGTGAATATCATAACCACCCAATATTTCCAGCTCATGTAATTTTTCACTGTAATCATGCGCCAGGGTTTCATCGCCGGTAAGTTCCAGTTCCTTTCCTATCACCTCAATTTCTTTTTCCAGTTGCTTTACTCTT
>JANMVB010000524.1:0-1572 GCA_031392305.1 Ferruginibacter sp. | reverse complement strand
GATGTAGATCAGCTTCTCATCAAACGCTATTTTGTAGTCTTTAAGGGCTTCTTTATAGCCCTGCAGCCTATCTGCATAAACATTGCGCAACATATTTCCCGCAAGGTGCATTATTCGCCTGCAACCCTGATCCAGTAAGTGTTTAGTTATATCATAAGCGGCTTTATAGTTATCAATAATTATACTGGTACTTTCGTTGTGGGGATAGGTGCGGTCAAAAAAAACCACTGGGATATTTTTTTTAAAAAATGGTTTCAGGTGGTCAATATTTTCTGAATCATACGCAAGCGAAATGAGTAGCCCATCTACCCTGTTATTGAACATAGTATGCGCATTGCCCACTTCTTTACCAGCGTTTTCCAGCGACTGACTGATGATTAGGTTATATCCTTCTTTATTTGCAACATCTTCCATGCCCGACAATACGGAGGCCACAAAATAGCTATTGAGCCGCGGTACAATGACCCCAAGAGTATTGGTTTTTTTACTTCTCAAACTGCTTGCAAACGTATTTGACCGGTAACCCAGTTCACGAGCGGCATCAGCAATCTTTTTGCGGGTGTTTTTATTAATGGCCGGGTTGTCTTGTAGTCCCCGGCTTACCGTCGCGGCTGATATGTTAAGTTGCCTGGCAATATCATAGATCGTAATTTCTTTTAAATCAGCCATGTCCTGCTTTTATACAAAGAAAAGAAGATTTTTTTTAAAAAAAATTGCAATCGGTTGCATTTTTAAAGAAAAATCCTACATTTGTTTTTGAAACATTGCTTTTAAGATCACATTATTAATGATTTTGCCGGTAATTGCTATATGAAAAAAATGCAACCAAATAATTTCTGTACTACGTCTTTCCCTGTGGCATTCCCACCATCTTTATGTGAATACTCATATACTATTCCCAGGCACACTTTCCTTCAATCACCTTGTTTAAAAATTATTATTTCTGATTGTATAAATATTCAAAGGGCTCTAAATCCCCGGAATGATAGTGTCCCCGCTTTAAACTCCAATAACTACTTATTCACAACTCATCAACTGCCAAAAAGATCATTTATGAAACAGTATGCAAATTCAAAAAAGACCTTCAAAATCAGCAGGGCCTTTTTCAAACCAGTCTTACTCAGCATTGCATTATTGCTGCAGTTATTATTGCTTTCGGAAGAAAGTAATGCACAAAATATAACCGTGAAAGGCCGGGTGGTTAAAGAAGGAGGGCAACCTGCTCAAAGCGTTTCTGTAGTAGTTAAAGGTGGCACTGCCGGAACAACAACCGATGATAACGGAAACTACCAACTTACAGTCTCCCCTAATGGAACCCTGGTTATTTCAGCTCTGGATTTTGTTGCCCAGGAAGTAAAAGTAGGTGGTAAAACTACCATCAATGTATTTCTTACTTCTATAGATAAAAGTCTTGGTGAAGTGATAGTGGTCGGTTATGGTACGGCCAGAAAAAAAGATGTAACAGGTGCTGTAGTATCCATAAAAGGAGATGTATTGCGGGAAGTACCTGCTCCAAATGTGCTTGCCCAGTTGAAGGGACGTACGGCTGGTGTGGATATAGTGAGCAACAGC
>JANMVB010000478.1:0-22911 GCA_031392305.1 Ferruginibacter sp. | reverse complement strand
TTGCGGTTGTAAGTTCCATACTGCATGATACGTCCGGCGAGGCGGCTGATTGGCAAAGATTGTAACCACACTTTTCCGGGGCCCTGCAGTTTAGCCAGGAACAACCCTTCGCCACCAAACATAAAGTTTTTAATACCTCTTACCATTTCAATATCAAAATCAATTCCTGCGGTGTATGCCACTACACAACCGGTATCTACTTTTAATATTTCACCGGGCTTCAAATCTCTTTCTACTACATAACCACCGGCGTGTGCAAAGGCCAGCCCGTCCCCTTCCAGCTTTTGCATGATAAAACCTTCGCCCCCAAATATGCCGGTACCGAGCCTTCGCTGAAATTCAATACCAATGCTTACGCCTTTTGCTGCACACAAAAAAGCATCCTTCTGCGCTATGATTTTGCCGCCCAGCAATTTTAGATCGAGCACAATAATTTTACCCGTGTACGGAGAAGCAAAGCTTACTTTCTTTTTGCCCTGGCCAATGTTGGTGAAGGCTGTCATAAACAAACTCTCGCCTACCAGTAGCCGCTTTCCGGCACTTAATAATTTACCGAACAAGCCGCCACTTTGTTGCTGGCTCCCATCACCAAAAATGGTTTGCATTTCAATGCCATTGTCCATCATCATAAATGCCCCGCTTTCTGCAATGGCAGTTTCATTGGGGTCAAGTTCAATTTCTACAAATTGTAATTCTTCCCCATAAATTTTGTAATCTATTTCGTGATTTGTACGCATGGTTTTAATTTTTTGTGAAGATAAAGTAACCGCTAATTATTTTTTGTAAATTTAAATTATGAGTAACCCAACTTTGACCATGCGTCTTAAATTATACGATTTCATCTGGGTAGCAGATGATAAAAAATTGTATGCTATTTACCATTTGCTTGAAAATGATAAAGAAGAGGCTAAGGAATGGTGGAAAGACAAATTATTTACTGGAGACCTTGACAAACGCTACAACGCAATGGGAAATGGGAGAGACAAAGGAGTAACACCGGAAGAGATGAAAACTACTATAAGTAAACTTCGCAAAAAAAAGTATGGATAACCAAATTCCTTACAAGTCAATTTTTTAAGCAAAGCCCAAAAAGAAATTATCAAAATATGGAACTGTTATGAAGACCGGCAGTATGGTTTAGGCGACCGTTTTTTAAAAGAGATAAACGATCGCATTGGTATTATAGAAGAAGCTCCTGATAAATTTCCTACCCGTTTTAACCGATACTAAAAAACAAAAGCTGGAAGAATTTTTAATGAAAGCAAATGCAGTGCCTTCAATCAGCTAAGGAGATTAGCCTTTACATATCACGCCGGTAAAA
This sequence comes from Ferruginibacter sp., assembly GCA_031392305.1. Classification (GTDB taxonomy): domain Bacteria; phylum Bacteroidota; class Bacteroidia; order Chitinophagales; family Chitinophagaceae; genus Ferruginibacter. The sequence continues at coordinate 21,590 of JANMVB010000478.1, read as the reverse complement.
GCCCGGCTTTATTCTACGGCTTAATGGATGCCGGATAGGAGTGGAAAGCCCGGAACGAAGCGATGGCTTGTGCGGTGGCGTGAGGACTTGCAACGCATAGCCGGTACCGAAGCTGAGGATTGTTTGATGCTGATAGCCCATTTAAAAAGTATGACGGCAATTGGCTGATGATATATTTTAAATTGATCATGATAACTGATTTAAGTTGTGATGAAGAAAAGAAATGATACTTTTTATTTTAGCTTAACATTTATTACCGGGCTATATGACAGGTTGCCGTTTGTATCAATTTGTTTCATGCGGTAATACACCACTTTTTTCTTCTTTAATATGCAGGCGTTGTCCTTGAATATGCCTTCATTTTTCACACTCTCTTCTAATGTAGAACTGAATATAAGGGCTACTGTGACAAAGTTTTTTCCGTCGAAAGATCTTTGTAATTCAAAATAATTATTGGTTACATCTTCCTGCTCGTTCCATTTACAGATAACCATGCTGCCCGTAACAGTTGCATCGAATGTGATTGTAGTAGCCTGTGTTGATTGTCCGGTTGTGGCCTGGTTGTTTTTTGCAGTAACAGTGAAAGTAGTAATGATTAAAGCTGCGATAATTGATAAAGTTTTCATTTTGTTTTATTTGAGGTAAAAAATGTTGTTTTCTTGTTGCAGATGAAGAATCCCATATTGTGCCAAACTCAAAATTGTTGATTTTCAGTGATTTAAAAAATAATCCTGCAAGCAGTTTTTCCAAATACCGGAAGGGGTTTCTTTGAAACGGACATAAAAAAGGTGCAGGCCCATAATTGAACCTGCACCTTACTGATAAAAACTAAAATTTGAAGCTATTGTTACGCTTCCGGGCTTCTACAGCCAGCTCCCTGTCCATCTTTCATCTACATCTTTGAGCTTTGCCTTTCTGCGCCTTACATCTTTAAAATGTACAATCATCGCAACTATCATAAGCGGAATAAACAGTAAAGTGAATGGCGGGATACCCAGCATACTGATCCACCTGCCGCCGAACAACCTGCGCATTGGCCGCTTTAACCTTTCTGCAATCAGGTACATGGCGGGCACCATAATGAGTGTCATAAAAAATGCAAAGGCTAATCCAAAAATAATTGTCCAGCTAAGTGGTTTCCAGAAGATGGCATTATCACCCCCGAAGAAAATATGAGGATTTAGCTCAGAAAACATTTTTACAAAATCTATATTGAAACCTGTAGCCAGCGGTATCAATGCAAGTATGGCTGCAAGGGCCGTGAGCAATACCGGGATGATCCTTGTTTTACCTGCCTGGATAACTGCTTCACGGGTTTTTAATCCACGGCTCCTCAATTCATCTGCAAATTCAATTACGAGGATACCATTTTTTACTACGATACCTGCCAGCCCCACAATCCCAATACCCGTCATTACCACAGATACCTGCATTTTTGTAATGGCAAAACCAAGCAGCACACCAATTACACTAAAAATAATTTCAGTTAAAATAATTACCGGCTTACTTACTGAGTTAAATTGTACCACCAGTATAAATAATATCAACACCAATGCAATTACCAATGCCTTTAAAAGAAACGCACCTGTTTCTGCCTGCTGCTCACCTTCACCGGTTTGTTTTATGGTAACGCCTTCCGGCCTCTTTTTAAAGTCTTCTATATGTTTTGCTAATTCTGCATTTACGGCAGTTGGCGTATAATCTGATAACACATTGGAGCGTAACGTAATTACCCGTTTTTGATTTTTTCTTTTTACACTACCTACGGTACTGGTGAGATCAACATTTACTACACTGCTGATGGGCACCCGCTTTACCATGCCGCCAGATGCCATGTCCCTGAAAACAAGTTCCATATTCAGCAAATCGCTCAGGCTGTTGCGCTGCATTTTTTCATTGCGTATCTGTATCTTATATTCATCTTCGCCTTCTTTAATTTTAGAAGCTTCTTTACCAAACAATGCGGTTCTTAACTGCATACCAATTTGCCCGCTGCTGACACCTGCAACAAGGGCCCTCTCCCTGTCAACAGTTAAAGATATTTCGGGGTTATTGAGGTCGATGTCCATTTTCAATTCTTCTACCCCGGGAGTATTAATAGAGTCCAGGTAATTTTTCAACTGCACCGACGTTTTTGTAAGGTCATCAAAATCTTCACTGGCTACTTCTATATTAATGGGTGGATCGGTTGGTGGCCCGCCCTTTTCCTGGTCAACGGATATTTCAGTTCCCGGGATACCTTTTAATACATTCCGCACCGAATCCAGGTAAGGCTTTGTGGAACTACCATGCCTTTTTTCATACTCTACAAACGAAACCTGCACCCGGCCTAATTCGCTTCGGGTACTTCTGTCGCCGCCCATTGGGTCGCCGGCACCAATGGCCACATTGGTAATTACACTTTCTACAATGGGGTTCGTTTTGCCTTCAGAAATGCCGAGTACTTTATTTACCCTGTTCTCTAATATATGTGTAATAGAATCGGTGTATTCAACGGAGGTGCCTACAGGCAATTTTAAATACACATAAATAAAATTAGGGTCACCCGATGGGAAAAATACCACCGGCACTTTCCTTGCGCTAAAAAACACAAGCGATAATATAAATAAAACAAAGGTGCCGAGTATCAGGTGTACCGGCCTCCATCCTTTTAATGACCAACGCAACAGGTTTTCGTAATGTTGCATAATCCATGGCAATGCCCTGTTTTGAAAACCATGTATGGCACCGGCAAGCACATATTTATTAAAGACCATTACCAAGGCAAAAAACAATAATAAATTACCAAAAAAGTGATAAACACTTCCCGGGTTTACAATATCTTCTCCGGTAACAATACCTTCCACTGCTGCATTTTTTACCATGCCAATAATATTAAAGATCACTCCAAAAATAATGATGGCCCAAAATGTTGGCTTCCTGAAAATGGCACTTTTCTTTTCAGTAGCACCTTCTTCGTGGTTCATAAAATCAACCGCAAAAACTGGGTTCATAATAAATGCCACAATCAACGAAGCTGTTAAAGTAAATATCAACATGGTAGGCAGGTAAATCATAAACTTACCTATAAGGCCTGGCCAAAACAGCAACGGTACAAATGGAGCCAGGGTAGTTAATGTACCTGCCAGTACTGGTACCCATACCTCTCCCGCTGCCATCATTGCACTTTTTTCTGCTGTAATTTTCCCCTTGCTTTCCACAAATATCCTATGCGTATTTTCTATCACCACAATGGCATCATCCACAATAATACCCAGCCCGAATAACAAGGCAAAGAGCACCATAAAGTTGAGGGTAACATTGGCGCCCACAATTAAATCTGCCAGCGGCAAAAACATAAATGCCACAAACATACTCAGCGGTACACTTAGTGCCACAAAAAAGGCATTCGTTACACCCATAAAAAACATCAGTATCAATAGCACAAGTACAAAACCAATTACAATGGAGTTTACCAATTCGTTAAATGACGACCTTGTCCGCTTGCTCTGGTCACCGGTTATTACAACATCCAGGTCTTTAGGAAACTCAGCAGCTTTTATTTCTTTTGTAATTTTTATAACACCCTCACTTGTTTCTATGAGGTTTTCACCGGAGCGCTTTACAATATTGAGCGTAATAACATTTTTCCCGTTAAGGCGTGCGTAGCTTTCACGGTCACGAATGGTATCTTTTATTACAGCAATATCCTTCAGGTATATTGGGAAACCGCTGGTATTTCTTACCAGTATTTTTTCAATATCAAAAGCAGTTTTAAACTGTCCTTTCAACTGCAGGTTTCTTTTCATATTGCCAACATCCAGCAAGCCACCACTCACATCCAGATTTTCCCTGCTAATGGCAGTAGCAATATCATCGTAAGTAACGTTAGCAGCCTGCATACGGTAATTATCCACGTTCACCTGGAACTCCCTTTCCGGCGCACCCACCAGATCAACCCGGGTTATCTGTGATAATTCTTCCAGTTTATCTTTCAGGTCATCCGCGTATTTTTTTAACCTTACCAGGTCGTAATTGCCACTTACATTTACGTACATGATGGGCTGTTCACTAAAGCTCACTTCCAGTGCCGTAGGTTCCTGGTCGAGGTCGGTTGGCAAATCCGTTTTCGCTTTATCAATGGCATCTTTTACTTTTTGCAACGCCACATCCACTTTTACACTCGTTTCAAATTCTACTGTAATGGCAGAATAATCCTGCTGCGAACTACTCGTAAGTTTATTAACCTTGGCACCGGTAATACCTTTCAGTTGTTTTTCAATGGGTTTACTCACCAGGTTTTCAATATCCTTGGGAGAGTTACCTACATAAATCGTTTGCACATAAATTGTAGGAATTACAATATCCGGAAACTGCTCTTTGGGTAAAGTCACAAACTGAAAAATACCAGCAAGCGATATAAAAAACATCAGCAAATAAATGGAGGTTTTATTTTTGATGCTCCAGGTGGTAGGTTTAAAATGTTTAAACGTATCCTTTAAATTTTCTAATGCACTCATACAATTAGTACCCCCGTCCCCAAAAAGGAGCGTCGCGGAGATTGCGTTTTGTTATAAAATTTTTGGTCCGAACTTTAGTTGTTGTGGCAGCATCGTTGCATCGCCCTCTTGTACTAAATACCTATGGGCAACTTTACCTGCGATATATCTTAATCACATCCTGCAGAACCCCACTTGGGGGGCAGGGGGGCCGGGCCGGCTGTGCTGTGCATTACTCCGTTGTAATCACCTGCCCTTCGTACAAACTTTGGAACCCCTCGGTAATCAATACATCACCTTCCTTTAAACCTGTTTTTACTTCCAGCATATCGCTATTGAGCAAGCCAATATTGATGATGCGTTTGCGGGCTATCAGCTTGCCATTTTCTTTCACCGCTACCATTACAAATTTCCCTTTCTCATCATTTTGCAGCGTACCTACCGGTATCGAAATGGCACTGGCCGCAGCGTAATCTTTTATCTTCATAATTGCAATCTGGTTGGGCAACAAGTTTGCATCACCCGGCAATTTAGCTTCTACCACAAACCCCCTGGTTAGCGGATCGATGGATGCACCAACAAAACTTACCGTGGTATTATACGATTTATTGATGTCTGGTACCTGGGCTATTACCGGCGTGCCTTTGGATACGCTGTTCAGGTAGTTTTCAGGTATATTTCCAATTACTTTTAGAGCATTGTTATTTACTATTTTAATTTGCGGCGTACCCTGCGCCGTCATACCCTGAAAAATTTCACCCACTTTTATATTTACCTCATTGGCAATACCATTTACATCGCTATATACATTCGATGTATTCACTTGTTCCTGCACCACTTTCACATTTTCTTCTGTTCCTTTCAATTGGTTTTCTAAAGTGGCCACATTATTCTTTGCGGTAATCAGTTGTACTTCTGTTCCTATATTTTGATCCCAAAGGTTTTTCTGGCGCTGGTAAATATTTTTGGCATACGACAGTTGAGTTTTAATGCTCTCCAATCCCTGCCGGGCAGCGGCCAGGTTTTGCCGTACAATGGCATCATCCAGCTTTAGCAACAACTGGCCCTTTTTTACATAACTCCCTTTTTGCACATACACAGCCTTTACCTGTGCCGGGCCCATACGTGGGCTTATATAACTGATATTTTCTGCATCAATTTTTCCCTGCATTTCTATATAGTGATCAAAGTTGGAAGTCGCTATTGTTTGCACCGCTACCAGCTTTGCTTTTTGGGCACTTGAGTTTGCAGGGTCCATTTTATCCAGGTCAATTTGGAGCGCTATTATTTTTTCATCCACAGTTGCCTTTTCCTTCTTTAGTTTTTCCAGCGCTGCCTTTTTATCATTCAGTTCTGAATCCCTGTCTTTCTTGCCTGCTCCGCAAGAGGATAAAAGTAACAGGGCAGTGGCGCCGGCTAATAAATATTGTTTCATTATTGTTAGTGTTTTATTTTTTAAAATTTTTGTGTGATACTTTCTGCGTTTCAGTATTTATAATTTTCCCACTGCCTTTAAATAATCAATTTTTGTGGTGATGGCATCATATAAGGCGCTGTAATAATTATTTTGGGCCACCTTTAATTCTGTTTGTGCTGTATATATTTCCTGGTTGCTGCCAAGGCCCTGATCGTACTTCTTTTTGGTGGTATTAAAAACTTCTTCAGCCAGTACAATATTTTGTCGCTGCACATCCATGGTAGCAATGGCGCTTTTCATATTAATCCTGGCATTGGCCACATCATAATCCATCGATTCCCTCGCTTGCAACAGGTTATTTTGTGATTTGGCCAGCGTAAGCCTTGCACTTTCTATCCGGGCCCGGCGGGCAAAGCCATCAAAAATGGGTACTGAAATTTTTAATCCTACCAGTGATGTGGTAAACCAATCACCCTTTCCAAAAAAATCGAAAGTTTGCCGCTGGGCATTTTTTTGATAAGAGCCAAATGCAGCAATAGTTGGTATTTTGCTTAACTGATAGCGTTTAACATTATAGCCATTCAATTTGGTTGCAAGGGTAAGCAATTGTATTTCTTTCCTGTCTTCATAATTATAAGATTCATCTAAAATGTTTGATTTTATTTCATCTTCCGTTAAACTATCCGTAAGCACCAGTTCTTCTTTTTGCGGCATGTTTATTAAAAATTTCAATCCTGCATTACCTGCAACTAATTGATTGGTTACTTTTAATTTTTCAGTTTTTAAATTATTTAGCTGGACCATTACTTTATCTACATCCAGTTTTTCTGCAAAACCATTTTTAAAAATTTCTTTTGTGTCGTGCAATAACTTTTCAAATCTTTCTATGTTAGCATCTATGCTGGTAAGTTGTTGCCTGCCTACTATCAATTGGTAATACACTTTATAAATATTGGCCTTTATCTGTTCAATGGTTACATCAGCAGTGGCCCGGGAAAGATCCATTGCAGCACTGCGTGCCTGCAAGCCAACAAATACCTGCCCGTCAAATAATAGCTGCGAAAAATCGAGTCCTGCGTTGGCCACCCAGGGTGTTCCAAACTGTAGAGGTAAATTACCAAAACCACCTGCTGGTTGTGTAATGGGGTTGCCACTCCCGTTTTTTACTCCTTCATCTTCCAGCACACTGTAAGTGGCCGGGCCAATAAAGTTGGGTATTGATTGTACCGGCACATTAAAATAATGGGTGGTACCCATACTTCCATTTAACTGGGGAAAGGCAGCAGCGGTAATTTCCCTGTTTGTTTGCTGTTGAATTTTAATATCTATCAATGCATTTTTAACCTGCACAGCATTTTTAACCCCAAAATCTACAGCTTGCTTTACAGTAAATTCATTTTTGCTTTGAGCAAATGCAGCACTGCTAAAAAAAACAGTTGCTACAACTAACAACCTTGTCTTATGCCTGTTAATTTTTTCCATCATTAATTAAATTTTTTCTCTCTTGTTGATATTTTTGAATGAGTTTATAGCCTTTTGGAGAAGCCAGGCCAAACAGGAAATGGATCATAAATTCTTCCTCAATTTTGGCAAGGTTATATTTTAACTTCGACTGAAAATCAGGATTGAAAGGCAGCATCATACTTTCGAGGCGGTACCTCGACAGTATATCTGCATGTAAATGCTCCCGGTACAAACCCTCATCTGTGCCCCTTTGAATGTTATCCATAATGGAGTTGTACAGGTAATCATTTTTATGCTGCTGAAATTTTATAAATGCATTAGGATGATATTTTTGCATATCATATATTAAAGAAGGGTTCATGGCACTAAACAGTTCCACTACCATATCCATTGCTAAAAAAATTTCATGCACTGCATTGTGGGCGGCTTTTTTATCACTTTCGCAGGTAGCCTGGTTTTGTTGCAACTCTTCATGAATTACGGCGCCAACCAGTTCATCTTTATCCGCATAGTACTGGTAAATGGTTTTTTTGCTCATCCCCATACTATTAGCAATATCATCCATGCTAACACTCCTCAATCCAAATTGCATATACAGATCCCGGGCTTTTTGCCTGATCCTTATGCCTGTATCAAAATCTGTCATAATTGAGTGCAAAACTACGGAAACTTTTATCGTAACCAGAGTTTCCATCATGGTATTTTGCCATTCGTAACAATTTGTTCATACAGGGAGCACAGGGATACAATCAATTATCTTTGTTTTAATTAAAAGAATTTATTATGAAAAAATCACTTACTTATAGACGGCTGTTTCAATATTTTTTACAGGGCCTGCTTATCCTTGCCCCCATTGCCATTACCTTTTGGGCCATTGCTGCAGCATTTAGTTTTATTGATGGTATTTTACCTAACCTGTTGCACAGCATTGTGCCTTCGCTTATGGAAGATAAACAGGGGAATATCAAACGGATACCCGGCCTGGGATTTTTATTGGTGATTTCGCTTGTGCTGGTTGTCGGGTATATTTCGTCCTCTTTTATTATCAGCAGGATGGTGGAGGCGTTTGACAAAGTGTTGGAAAAAACACCGGGCATTAAATTTATTTATTCTACCATAAAAGATTTTTTTGAAGCTTTTGCCGGAGAAAAAAAGAAGTTTACGCACAACGTACTTGCCAATATTGATGACAATAATGTATGGCGGGTAGGTTTTATTACGCAGGAAAATATGGAAGAGTTTGGCTTTACAGATTATGTGGCTGTGTATGTGCCGATGTCGTATTCTGTAGCTGGAAATGTGTACATCATTCCTAAAACGAGGATAAAAGCAATTACTAATATAAGTGCTGCACAAACCATGAAATTTGCGGTGAGTGGTGGTGTTACAGATGTGGTGGAAGCCCCCCTGCCCCCCGAAGGGGGGTTCTACAGAATGTGATTACGTACAGACGCAATGCATTGCGCCTATACAACAAATATTGCAGGTAAAGTTCCCCAGTGATATAATGTACAAGAGTGCGACGCCCATGAAGCATAATTGGAATACTTCAGCCCGGACAAAAAAAATTATAGCAATGATTTCAGGAAAAACTATTGCCTGTCAATGGATAAAATACCGGAAATTTGAAATGAATTAATACCGGTGAATTTTACTTTTATATAAACCAACTGCATGAAACGTTCTTTATTATTATTTATAACCTGTTGCCTGTTTTCTTTTAAAAGTTTTTGCTGGGGGTTTTTTGCGCATGCAAAAATTAATTACTACGCTACGTTTATGTTACCTCCGGAAATGATGGTGTTGTATAAACCCAATATTGCATTTTTAAGTGAACATGCTGTGGACCCGGATAAGCGGCGCTATGCAGTTAAGGATGAAGGGCCAAGGCATTATATTGATATTGATCATTATGGTGAATATCCATATGATAACCTGCCCCACAGATGGCAGGATGCAGTGGCAAAATTTGGGGAAGATTCATTGAAAATGTATGGTATTGTACCCTGGCATATTCAGACTATGTTATTCAGGCTAACGGATGCATTTAAAGAAAAAAATTTTAGCAAGATTATGAAGAACAGTGCGGAAATTGGCCATTATATTGCTGACTCACATGTACCGCTACATGCCAACAGTAATCACAACGGGCAACACACCAATCAAAAAGGTATTCATGGTTTTTGGGAAAGCAGGGTACCTGAATTACTGGCTGATAAAGAGTTTGACTTTTTTATTGGCAAAGCGCAACATATTGATAACCCCGGTAAATACATTTGGGCGAGGGTGTTGGAAAGTGCCAAAGCATCTGACTCGGTATTGAATTTTGAAAGAGAATTAACGAAACAATTTCCTGCAGACCAGAAATATTCTTTTGAAAACCGCAACGGCGCCGTAATCCGCCAATATTCATCTGCCTTTACTATTGCCTTTAATAAAAAACTGGATGGGATGATTGAAAGAAGGATGCGTTTGTCTGTTGCCAGCACTGCTTCTTTTTGGTACACCGCCTGGGTTAACGCCGGGCAACCTGACTTACGGGTTTTATCCAGGCAAAAATTTTCGGAGACAGATGCCAAAGAATTTGATGCCCTGAATACAAGCTGGAAAACCGTTGATAAAATGATTGGGAAAGCAGAAGATTAGCGCAATCCATCTCTCAAAAAAATTCGGTTTAAACTGCTTTCAGCTATAATTACTGAATTACAATTGTAATTTATTAGCCAATAATCTTCTGTAGTTCCTGAACCCCTTTTTTTATTTCTTACATTTGCAAAAAATTTACCATGACAGATCATACAGCTCCGGTTACGGAACAAGGGATACTGGTTCATAATTTTAATGCAGGCCCTTCAATATTACCAAAAGAAGTATTTCAACAGGCATCTGAAGCGGTGCTTAATTATAATAACAGTGGGCTCTCGATTTTAGAAATTGGTCACCGTACTGCCACGTTCCAGGCGGTGATGGATGAGGCAAGGGCATTGGTAAAAGAACTGATGCTGCTGGATGATAACCATGAAGTGTTGTTTCTGCACGGTGGTGCATCCACGCAATTTATGCAGGTGCCGATGAACTTACTGGATATGAAAAAAACGGCTGCTTATGCGGATACCGGCGTGTGGGGAATTAAAGCCATTAAAGAAGCAAAACTGTTTGGTAAAGTAGAAGTGGTATGCACAGGAAAAGAAAGTAACTACACCGTCATCCCAAAAGATTTTGCGGTGCCGAATGAGTCAGCCTATTTTCACATTACTACCAACAATACAATTTATGGTAGCCAGTGGCAGAAGATACCGCACACAAGCGTGCCGCTAATTGGCGATATGAGCAGCGATATTTTTAGCCGTGTAATTGACTTTAACGCATTTAGTTTGATATATGCCGGGGCACAAAAAAACATGGGGCCAGCCGGCGTAAACCTGGTAGTGGTAGATAAAAATATATTGGGTAAAATTGACAGACAGATACCAACTATAATGGATTACCGCAACCATATAAAAGAAGGCAGTATGTTAAATACCCCGCCTGTATTTGCCATATACGTTTGCCTGCTTACATTGCGCTGGCTTAAAGCGCAGGGTGGAGTAGCAGCCATTGAAAAACTGAACAACGCCAAAGCTGCCTTGCTTTATAAAGAGATAGACAGTAACCCACTTTTTACCGGCACAGTTATCCCTGAAGACCGTAGTAAAATGAATGTTTGTTTTGTAATGACCAATGCTTCACTGGAAGATTCATTTTTATCTTTCACCAAACAACGGGGCATTGTAGGCATTAAAGGGCACAGGCTGGTAGGGGGTTTTAGGGCTTCTTTATATAATGCCTTGCCCATCAGCAGTGTGGAGGTACTTACAGATGCTATGAAAGAATTTGCCTTGTTACATGCCCGGCAGAACAATTAAAAATATTTAGCCAAGCTATAAATTTATAAAATGATCAGTATTTACCCTTTTAAAGCCTTAAGGCCGGAAGCTCAACATGCCAAACAGGTAGCATCCCGTCCTTACGACGTACTAAATAGCCGGGAAGCAAAAGTAGAGGCGCAGGGCAACCCTAATAGTTTTTTACATATCACCAAAAGTGAAATAGACCTGCCAGAAGAAATTGATATCCACTCATCACAGGTATATGAAACCGCCAGGAAAAACCTTGATGCCTTCATCAGCAGAAATATTTTATTCAGGGAAAGCAAAGCCTGTTATTATATCTATCAACTGATCATGAACGGCAGGAGTCAAACCGGTTTAGTATGTGGTAGTTCAGTTGATGATTATGAAAACGACCTAATAAAGAAACATGAATTTACACGTCCTGAAAAAGAAAAGGACCGTATTAACCATATTGCCACAACCGGCGCCCAAACAGGTAATGTGTTTTTAACTTATAGGAATGAAGCGGCCATAGATGAAGTAATCAATAACTGGAAAAAAGACCGTAACCCTGTTTATGACCTGGTGGCGGAAGATGGGATCCAACATAGTATATGGATCATAAACGATACTACTGTTATTAATAAAATAACTGACCTTTTTAAAACCCTGGTGCCCTGCACCTATATTGCTGATGGCCACCACCGGGCAGCATCGGCAGCCAAAGTACGTATGGCGTTGGGTAGTAAAGCTGCTGCAGGCGCAGATGTTTTTCTTACTACTTTATTCCCCAGTAACCAGTTGCAGATTATGGATTACAACCGGGTGGTAAAAGATTTAAACGGCCTTACCACTGAGGATTTTTTACAAAAGGCGGCTGAAAAATTTACCATTAAAAAGGCCGACAAAGCTTTCTCGCCTGAAAAATTACATGAATTTGGTTTGTATATCAGCAATCAATGGTACAGGCTTACTGCAAAGGAAGGCACTTACTCCAACGACCCTATTGGCATACTGGATGTAAGTATTTTGCAGGATAATATACTTGATCCTTTGTTGGGTATAAAAGACCAGCGCACAGATAAGCGCATTGACTTTGTAGGTGGTATCCGTGGTGTAGCAGAACTACAAAAAAGAGTTGATAGCGGGGAAATGGCGCTGGCCGTAAGTTTGCATCCCGTTAGCATTGAGCAGTTATTTAATATTGCAGATAGTGGCAATGTAATGCCGCCAAAAAGCACCTGGTTTGAACCTAAACTGAGAGATGGGTTGTTAACGCACCTGATCAATTAGCAGAGATGGGTATTATACTTTGCAACGAATAAAAAAGTGAATACATCTTTTTGTCCAGGCTGTGAAACAATGAGGAACATCGTTGCATCGCCCTCTTATACTATATACCAATTGGCATCTTTAATTATGTTTTTAATTATAAAGATTGTTACCCTTTAAGGCGAAAGGACAGTTACCTCGTAAAAATTGGCATTGTTATGGTAACACTACATTTTTTAAAAAATTTTCAACCGCATGAATTTTTCAAAATCGTTATTGGCAGTTTTTATTTTTTTGTTTTCAATACAAAAAAACAATGCTCAAACTGCCAAAGAGTTGCAGGAAACCGCCAGGTCATTTATGCAGCAGGGTGATTTTTCAAATGCAGGCCTGGTACTCAACAGGGCAGCAGCGCTCGATCCCCGGGATATAGATATTACCAAAGACATGGCCCTGAACTATCAGCTACAAAAAGATAATAACAAAGCCCTCGAAGCCATAAAACCTGTACTTGACCGGGAAGATGCGGATGACCAGTGTTTTCAGATAGCCGGTAATATTTATTACAAACTCGGCCAGCCAAAAGAAGCCGAAAAAACTTACCGGAAAGGGCTTAAAAAATTTACCTCAAGCGGCACCCTTTATAATGAGTTAGGCGAATTGTTGTGGGCCCAGCAAGATTATGAAGCCATTAAACAATGGGAAAAAGGCATAGAACTGGAGCCCGGCTTTTCTAAGAATTATTACAATGCATGCAAGTATTATTATTTTACTACCGATAAAGTTTGGAGCATCGTGTATGGCGAAACTTTTATAAATATGGAGCCGCTCAACATTCGTACTCCTGAAGTAAAAACTATTTTGCTGGAGAGTTATAAGAAATTATTTATTGATACAGATTACAGCAAAGAAAATAAAGAGAAAAATAAATTTAGCGATGCTTTTTTACAAACCATCAAAAAGCAAAATCTTGTAGCAACCTCCGGCCTTAATCCTGAAACGCTTACAATGATAAGGACGAGGTTTATATTGGATTGGTTCAATAATTATGCAACAAAATTTCCCACAAAATTATTCGACCACCAACGGCAATTATTAAAAGAAGGCCTGTTCGATTCTTATAACCAATGGATATTCGGCATTGCCCAAAACCTGGCTACTTACCAAAACTGGACAACCGCTCATTCCACCGAATACGGCGAATTCAGTCGCTTTCAAAAAGGAAGGATTTACAAAGTACCTGCCGGGCAATATTACCGTCTTGACAATGAGACTAAGAAAAAATAATGTCGTCAATGGTGAATGGGCAATAGGCAATGACCAAAACATTTAAATGATTCAATAGTAAATACCAGGTTCCCCATTGACGATTCACCATTCAGCATTCACGAATTCATCATCATAAATAACAAAAAAACAATCAATCATGAAAAAGATTTTATTTCCAATTGCAGCAATGGCAATACTTGCATCCTGCAACAATGCTCCAGAAGCAGACCAGGCAACTACAGGCGAAAAAGAAGCAGTTGCCACACCGCAAGGCACTTCTTATACACTTGATAGTTCCAGCAGCGTTGCCTGGTATGCCACCAAGGCCAACGGTAAACACAATGGCACTTTTAAAATTACTGAAGGTAGTTTGGCAGAAAACAACGGCGCACTTACCGGTGGAAGTTTTACGATCAATGTGGCATCCATCGCCAATGTAGATATTGCAGCAGACACCGCCAATAAAAATAAACTCGAAGGCCATTTAAAAAGCCCCGACTTTTTTGATGTTGCAAAATACCCCACCGCAAAGTTTGAAATTACCACTGTAGATGCTTTTAAATATGACAGCACTGCCAACAAAGGAACGCTGGTGATGAAAGATGCTACGCATACCATCAGCGGAAATCTTACTTTAAAAGACAGCACAAAAAATGTTTCGTTTCCCGCCAAAGTAACCATTACCGGCGATAAATTAACTGCAGTTGCAGATTTCAATATCGATCGTACACAATGGGGTTTAAATTATAAAGGCCCTAACAACCCTGCTGACTGGTTCATCCGTAAAGATGTAAACCTTAAGCTCAATATTTCAGCTACTAAAAAATAGCAGCCTGTTGTATATATTTAAAGCCATCCTTAGTTGGGATGGCTTTTTTATTTACCTTAGTCCATTGCTATATTTATTTTTTAATTATTAAAATGAATTGTTGTTGCACAGGCAGTATATCCCTGGTCAACATCGTTGTGTCACTCACTTGTACGTTATACCAATGTGGAACTTTTATTACGTTATAGATAATAACCAACAATAAGCCCGAAAGCAAATCGGGCATAGCACAATGAAGAATAAATAATCTTTTTTTTATCACAAAGCTGAACGATTGTACTATGAATGAACATTCCCGGATATTTGATTTTTTACAAAATCAATTGGATAAGTTTCCAAAAGCAGATATGTTTTGCGGCAAAGAAAATGGTGTGTGGAAATCTTACAGCACCTCCGAAGTAAAAGCTATCGTTGACAACCTCAGTGCAGGTTTACTCAGCATGGGTTTTAGCGGACAGGATATGACCGTAGCCAACCAGGATAAAATTGCATTGGTAAGTAAAAACCGTCCCGAGTGGTTGATGCTGGATATGGCCTGTCAGCAAATTGGCGTAATACTTTGTCCCATTTACCCCACCACCAACATCAATGAGCTGGAATTTATATTTAATGATGCCCAGGTAAAACTTGCTTTTGTAACCGGCAAGGATATATTAGAAAAGATTTTGGACATACAGCAAAAAGTTCCTTCTCTTCAACAGATTTATAGTTTCGATGAACTGCCCGATGCCCATTACTGGAAAGTAATTTTAGCCGGGGCCGGGCCGGAGCATTATGCCCGGCTGGAGGAAATAAAAAAATCAATACAGGCACAACACTGTGCAACCATTATTTACACCTCTGGTACCACAGGCACACCCAAGGGAGTAATGCTCAGCCATCGCAACATCGTTTCAAACGTACTCAACTCTGTTCAAAGTTTTCCCTTTGAAGAAAATACCACCGGCAGGGCCCTCAGCTTTTTACCGCTCAATCATATTTTCGAAAGAATGACTTCATACATTTATATCAACAGCGGTATTTCTATTTATTATGCAGAGAGTTTAGAAACTATCGGTGACAATTTGAAAGAAATTAAGCCGGATATATTTTGCACCGTACCCCGCCTGCTCGAAAAAGTATATGAAAAAATAATGGCGAAAGGTGCAGAGCTAAAGGGGTTTAAAAGAAAATTATTTAATTGGGCAGTCGAACTTGGCAATGAGTACGAATACGGTAATAACAAGGGAATCGGTTACAACATTCAACTGGCTCTTGCCAATAAATTAATTTTCAGCAAATGGCGGGAGGCCCTGGGTAATAACGTAAGGTTTATCATTACCGGGGGAGCAGCCTGCCAGGTAAGATTAATTAGAATATTTACCGCAGCTAAAATTCCTATTTACGAAGGTTATGGCCCTACGGAAAACAGCCCGGTAATCACTGTAAATTGTCAGTACAAGGGCGGTACAAAATTTGGCACCGTTGGCCCGGTACTAAAAGGGCAGGAGGTAAAACTTATGCCTGATGGAGAAATTTGTGTAAAGGGCCCAAGCGTAATGATGGGTTACTACAACAGGCCCGACCTTACCGCAGAAACCATTATTGACGGTTGGCTGCATACCGGGGACATCGGTGTTTTTGAAGATGAAAAATTTTTAAAAATAACCGACCGGAAAAAAGAACTCTTCAAAACCAGTGGTGGTAAATATGTTGCACCGCAGCCCATCGAAAACAGGATGAAGGAGTCACCTTTTGTAGAGCAAATGATGGTAGTAGGTGCCGACCAAAAATTTGTAGGGGCCCTGATAGTACCCTCCATACCAAATTTGAAGGAATGGATGCGCCACAAGAATATAACTTTTACCACCAACGAAGATGCCGTACACCACCCAAAAGTGTTGGAACTTTACCGTGAGCTCATCGACAGCTTTAATAAATTCTTTAACCAGGTAGAGCAGGTAAAACGTTTTGAATTATTGCCCCACGAATGGACAATAGACAGCGGTGAACTTACCCCCACGCTTAAGCTTAAACGAAAAGTAATTATGGAAAAATACAAGGATGTGCTGGGGAGGATATATGGGTAAGCATGCGATAAAAAATAAACTCCACTTTAATCCAGGTTATTAAACATTTGTGATTTAAGTTCTTGTAATCAAACCTTAGTAGAAAGAGCATTCAAATGATTTAACCTTATTACCTTATTCATAAAGCGGTACAAAAAACTTCTGGCCCAAATAAGGTAATAAGGTTGCTCGTAATCTTTTATAGTTTTCTACTAAGGTTAAAAACAGGATAAATGATTCAAAAATTATCCTTCAAAATCGTGTTGAGAAAAGTTCCACATTGGTATGACGTACAAGTGAGTGACACAACGATGTTGACCATTGCTCCCTGGTTCGGACAAAAAATAACATTTGCAAAATCTCCCAGAAATATTTCACGATTGACCATTCACCATTCACGTTAATTCCCCTTCCCTGTAATCGTCAGTTTAAACCCGGTTTTTACCGTAACCGTACTACCCGGCGAAAGGCGCAGGCTGTAACAGGAAGGATTGCTGCTAATCAACGGATAAGTTGTGCCTGCAGGGATTACTACCTCTGTTTGTGCATCGGGGAGTACGCCACAATCCCAGTTGGCGGTGTTTTCCCAGGCAGTGCCGGCAGTGCTTTTCCAGCGTACAGAAAATTTCAATTTGTTTTCGGGGCTGTTGATAGTAGCATTTACTACACACCTGTAGCGGTAGCCAACCATGGTGGTAGGCGGTGCTGTTAATTGCAGTGTGGCAGTAGTTACACCACTATAAATTCCGCCATTGGTTAGGTTGGTAAAGCCTGTGCCGGTATTTACCTGCCACTGGTAAGTTGCCCCGGTAATGCCTGCGTTAAAATAGGCATTGCCGCCGGGGCATACGCCGTTGTTAGCACCAATTGCTGTTCTATCCTGGTTGGTGATTACCGGTAAATTATAATCAAAATAAATGGCTGCCTTGTTGCTAAATTCATCACCCACGGTAAGGCCAGTTGCAGGCTTTATTTTAAACAATATATAACCATGACTGCCAACTTCATCCGTGGTACTATCGGGCAGGTTAATCTTTTTAAAATCCCAGTTGGCTACATTGCCATTCATGCGGAAAGTATAAGGGTGGCTGGCAGCAATAACCTCCAAACTCCCGGGGTCCATCCTTGATTGAAGCGTATCTTTTACGGTAACAAAAAATGCCGTATCTGTACCGGTATTTTGAAAACGTACCAGGTATTGCAGGTATTCGCCACCGGCATATTGGGTGGTGGTTAATGTACCGGCATGTATTTCTGTTTTATCATTTGGATCAAAAGAGCCTCGGACAATTTCCCTGATAGCAGCCACATTATTTGCTTTGGAAGAATCGCTGGAAACAGGGTTAGCTGTTACGCTGAGCGAAAGGGTGTCGCCATTATTTAAAATGGGCGGCACTTCCAATGTTAACGAAACATACAGGGTATCAATATCAAAAGCATTTAGGGTAAAAGGCCCCCACCAGGTAGAGTCTCCAACTATTCCGCTGGGTATGCGGCTTGCATCAAGAAAGGCTTGCCTGCTATCGCATTTAAATCCAATCACTGCATTGCTGATGGTGGTGGTGCCCACATTTTTTGTGATGATGCGATAGGTAACATCAAAGCCGGGCCGGGGTGTATTGAGGGGTAACAACTGCACTTCCAGGTCGTTCATATTTGGCCGGGGTGCAAGCGCAAAATCAAAGCTGTCTTTTAAATCGAAACTGGTAAAGTTGGTATTGCGGGTAGCCGGAAAAACGGTGTAGTAATTATTAGCCGGTAAATAAGTAGTTACATAATTGCCAGTATCTACATTGCTCAAAAACCTGCCATGAAAAATGCGGGCAGTAATGGTATCAGCAAATTTTATTGTATTGATGCGGCCCTGGCTATAGTATTGTTCCCCGGGATCTTTTATATGGTTGCCATTGTTATCAACAAATACCTGGCCTTTTACAATATTGGTAATGCCGATTTTACCTACTACCATCAACTGCCTGTAATTATCGTGGTGCTGATATAAATCATCGTTGTCTGAGGTGGAATTGCCAACAAAAATAATGTCATTATTTTTATCTAACTGCAAGTCGTTCATATAATCAAAGTCGGTACCGCCAATTGATTTTTGCCAAAGTATATCACCAACAGGGTTAATTTTCACCACTGCAAAATCAGTAAGGCCATGTGTGGCTTTTATAGGGCCGTATTTATCAGTGATGCTTCCCCCCAATATAAAGTTGCCATCCTTTGTTTTATGTAAAGATGATGACAATACATTATCATAAAAACCATCCAGCGGGCTTGATACATAATTGCTATCCTGGTAGCCGATATATTGTTTGTGCAGTTTGCTAAACACAATATTTCCTGTGTTGGAAATTTGTAATACCCATAGCGATACAGCCGTTTCCGGATAATAAGGTAAATCGCCATCCTTCGAATTGGTGGCACCCGTTAATAAAATGCCACCATTGTTTTCCTGGGCACCTGCCAGGTAACTTTCCCCGCTGCCGCCAAAACATTTACTCCAGATGATATTACCGGCAGCATCTAAACGCAATACCCAGGCCTCCGGGTTATAAGATGTATCGACAGAATTTGCTATAAAAAACCCGTGCTGGTGAGCACCTACCACATCCCCGTTATTTGATTCTGTAAAGCCCAACATTAAGATATTGCCATTCGACAAAGCTTTAATCCTAAAACCATAATCATCTTTGGCACCACCGTATATTTTAGTAAAAATAACATTGCCACCTGCAGAAATTTTCGTTACAAAAACATTCACATTTACTGTATCCGCATTACTGTTCGAAAAGTCCCCATCGTGCGATGCTGTATATCCTGTTATCAAACAACTGCCGTCAACCAGCGTAATCAAATCCTGGCCTTCCTCATCAAACCTGGCTCCACTCAATGATTTACTCCAGGTAAAATTTCCGCTTGAGTCAAACTTTGCTACCAATACGATGGTTTTTGTATTGCCGATAGTATCATTTATTGGTGAAGTGCCTAAAACAATGCACCCGCCATCCGGGGTATGTTTGATGGAAGTTAACCAGTCAAAAGAAATACCTGAAGGCAGACTATCAACATACTTTTCCCAAACGGATAGCCCATCTTTATTAAGCTTTGCAATAAACGGCCGGCTGTTTGCCCACACGGTAGTATCAGGTTGATATTCATAGTTACCTGCAATAAAATAGTTTTCTCCATTTTGAGTGGTATCCACAGATCTGCAGTCATCATATTCATATCCATACACAGAAGCTGCATAATGCCGCAACCATTTTATACCGCTTGTTGTACCTATTGGCAAGGGTGCAGGAAAATCAATATACTCAGATAAATAATACAAATGGGTGCCACTAACAGGGGTTGTTACAGCAATAGCCGGTACAAATTCTGAATCAAATTTAAACGAATGAATAGTATCCCCTACCGTCGGAAAATTAAATGTGAGTGTTATGGAATCACCAGGTGTACCGTAAAATAATGTACGTTGAACATTTGAAAAATTCCATTGAAGTTTGCCACCTGTATTTACAGCAGGCGCCGGTGAAATATTTGCAGGGGTAAGTTTAGGATTAAAATTTAATGTAACAGTAGCCGGTATATTTTTAAGCAATCCATCGTAGCTATATCTCAAAACATATTGGGCACTGCCACCTGTATTACTTATTACGCTATTAAAATTTACTTTTTGTAAATAAGAAGATATGCTTACAATACTATCCCGTTGCTGGAAGGCAAAATCCACAATATCACTTCCTGCTGCGGTATAATCCCGGTGCTGAATACCAATATAATTATAGTCTGCATAAGAGATGGCATCGTTAACCCTTATATCATACGACTCAACAGGCACAATCAAATTATATTGCCCGGCTGCATTGGTATTTGCCGTAAATGAAGACCCACCACCGGAAAGATTTGCCAGTATTGATGTGTTTGACAATACTGAGTCGGTACCATCATATACCTGGTTACCATTTACATCATAATAGCAACGGCCGGTAATAGTAACAGTTTGAGAAAATACATGGTAGGATAAGGTTAGCAGTAAAATGGATAAAAATAATTTCATGAGTACAGTTAGGTTTTATACTTAAAGATATAGGTTTAAGTAAAGCCACCAATTTAACTTTTGGTCAGTGAATGTAGCTGTCGTGTGTAGGTTTTTTGTCCGGGCTAAGAAGCAATGGTCATCATCGTTGCATCGCCCTCTTGTACGTAATACCTATGTGGAGCTTTGCCTGCGTTGTTTGGCGAACCTGATTTGATGTTGTGGGATTTGAAAAAAATAAGAAAGGGCATTTACTTCGCAAACTAATATAGCCTTGATTTTTTTTGTTTCTTTTTTTTATCAAGAAAAAAAAGAAAATGAAATCTCAAACAAAAGAGTAATAGTGTTGTTAAGTAAATGCCTGACTTATTTATGTAAACCAAATGTTAGCAATATTTATAAATCAAAATACCAGAAGACATTTAACGAATTACACTTTATCCTACACCGGGCATTTCTCATGATAATTAATCAGCTCGATTGGTGTTTTTTCAAATTCATAACCGGCGTATTTAATTACTATTTCATCCAGTACTGCATCAATTTCTTCCACTGTTTTTAAAGTAACCAATTGCAGACGGTAATCTTTTATACCGGGCAACCCTTTCAGGTAATTGGCATAATGTCGTCGCATTTCAAATATCCCTACCACCGGCCCCTTCCATTCAAAAGATTTATGCAAGTGTTTTTTACAAACTTCTACCCTGTCTTCAATAGTTGGTGAGGGTAAGGTTTCCCCCGTTTTCATATAATGTTTTATCTCATCAAATATCCACGGATAGCCAATGGCAGCCCTGCCAATCATGATGCCATCAATACCATAGCGGTTTTTATATTCCAATGCTTTTTGCGGACTATCAATATCACCATTGCCAAATATGGGCATTTTAATCCGG
>JANMVB010000473.1:0-6890 GCA_031392305.1 Ferruginibacter sp. | reverse complement strand
CAAACGCATTCATGTCACCGGGTTTATTTTCAAATTCAATAAACCATTCATGGTAACTTTTACCACCATCACTCGCTATCATGGGGGCCACGGTAAATTCCGTTATCTGAATATTATCTTCACGGGCAGCCTGCAACAGAGCGGTTTCTACTTCTTCGCCAATTACATGCTCGCCAAAGGCAGAAATAAAATGTTTGGTGCGGCCGGTAACCACAATGCGGTATGGATTAACCGAAACAAATTTTACGGTGTCGCCAATATTGTACCCCCAAAGGCCAGAATTATTATTGATGATGAGTGCATAATTCTCCCCGGCTTTTACATCTTTTAAAGTAAGCCTGGTGGGGTTGTCGTTAAAGATTTCAGCAGCAGGCACAAATTCAAAAAATATTCCGCTGTTGGTATTCAGCAGCAGCCCTTCTTCTGTTTGCGAATCCTGAAATGCAAAAAATCCTTCGCTTGCCGGATACAGTTCAAGACAATCAACCTTGCGCCCGATACTTTCAAATAGCTTTGCTTTGTAAGGTTCAAAATTTACGCCGCCCTGCACCATCAAACTAAAATCGGGAAAAAGATCACCGATTTTCTTTCCGCTCTTTTCTGTGAGCCGGTCAAAGTACATCTGCATCCAGGGTGGTATGCCGCTAATAAGTGTCATATCCTGGCCAATAGTTTCTTCTACAATTTTATCGAGTTTTTCTTCCCATTCTTCTATGCAATTGGTTTCGTAAGAAGGCAGTTGATTTGAGCGCAGGTAGCGGGGCACATGATGATTTACAATGCCACTTAACCTTCCGGTAGGCACACCGCCAATCCGCTCCAGTTCGGGAGAGCCACTCAAAAAAATGAGTTTGCCGTTGGCAAATTTCGAATTGCCCGTTTCTGCCATGTAGCACAGCAAGGCATTTCTGGCAGTATTGATATGATTGGGGATGGCATCTTTACTGATGGGAATATATTTTACACCACTTGTAGTACCGCTTGTTTTTGCAAAGTAGCTCGGTTGGCCTTTCCACAGCACATTATGCTTGCCTTGTTTTATTTTTTCTATGTAAGGTTTAAAAGCTTCATAATCCCTCAGCGGCACCAGCTTTACAAAATCTTCATGCGTTTTTATATCAGCAAAACCATGGTCTTTTCCAAATTCGGTTTTAAGTGCAGTTTTTATTAATTGATTAAAAATGGAGAGCTGATCATCCACAGCAGTTTCCATTCCTTTTTTAATTTGTTTATAGATGTAGCCGGCAAATGGCTTAGCTAAAAAGGATTTTATTTTCATACACGTTTTCCCTCGTGGGAAATTTACGAACGTTAGTAAATTTTATTCAATGCTTTACTTATATCAACAACAATAGTAATCACAAAATTAGAATAATTGTTTAAAGATTTTTTTTCTTTTCACCCCGGTCAAAAACAGTTAAATAGTATTCTTTTTTTAACACGGCACATGTAGAAATAATGGTTAGAAACACTTAAATAAACAATGTTTTTTTATGGGCTATCAGCAATAGTATTCCAATGAGCAGTTGTTCCGGCTATACACTGCAAGTCCGGCACAAAACCCTTGCACAAGGCTTCACCGTGCTTTCCGCTTCTATCCGGCATCCCTTCATCAATTGTTTTTCAATTAAGCTTTTTCCACACAATAGATGATGGTATTTTAATCACAACTTTTCAATTCCCAAAGTGGGCAGTTGATGCCGCACTTTTAAAAATTAAATTTTTGCTTTGCAATAAACCATTATCCTCTCGGTTATGAACCATCATCCATCAACTATGAACGTCTCTACAATGAACTATCAACTATGAACAATGAACCTCTCTACTACCAACCATCAACTATGAACCTCTCTACCATGAACCATCAACCATGAACCATTTACTTACAATCACAGTACCAATCTTTATCCAGGTCAATTACAGTTACAACCACCAGGTCATTATTTTTGGGGGCAAATACAATTCGTACACGTTGCCTGTCATGCGTAGTGCCCTCCAGCGGGAAAGTTTTTCCACGTTCATCCACTTCAATTTTGTTAACATTTAATGTTCCATCCTTCAAAATTTCCATCACTTCACTTTCATCAATGTGCCTGCAATCCATCCGGCAGCGGGCATGTTTTGAATAAATTATTTTATCAGCTTTTCTATTGAAGCCTGCATCATTGTTTACAGGAATGGTGATTTCTGTATGAGGAGTACGGGGTAAATTTCCACGCTGGTTTTTCTTTACATAAAATAACAACAATGCTGCTGCAATAAGCACTATGTATGGGAAGTATTTCTTATTCATAACTTAAATAATGTGCGAAAGTTAATTAAAAGCATTTACTACCGGTACAAAAACAAAATTGCCCTACACAGCCAAATTTGAAATGAACAATTAAATAGAATCATGCAGGGGTGCTTATCTTTGCACAATGAGTAAAACAGTTGCACTACATACGCTGGGCTGTAAATTAAATTTTTCTGAAACATCATCAATAGGCAGGTTATTAGAGAACGATGGATTTACAAAAAAGAATTTTGATGAAGTGGCAGACGTTTATGTTATTAATACCTGTTCGGTAACCGATAATGCTGATAAAGAATGCAGGCAACTGGTAAGGAGAATACAGCGCAATGCGCCGGAAGCAATGGTAGTAATTACAGGTTGCTACGCTCAATTAAAACCTACTGAAATAGCAGCAATCCCCGGCGTTGACCTTGTGTTGGGTGCTGCTGAAAAATTCAATATTACCGAACACCTTAAATCAATTACAAAAGGCGACAGTACAAAAATTTGTAGTTGTGATATTGAAGATGTAAACGTATTTATACCCTCGCATTCTATCAACGACAGAACAAGGATATTTTTAAAAGTGCAGGACGGTTGTGATTACAATTGTTCTTTTTGTACCATCCCAATGGCAAGGGGCAAAAGCAGGAGCGATAGTATTGATAATGTAATTGCCAATGTAAAAAGTATTGCACTGCAGGGGGCCAGGGAAATTGTGCTAACAGGAATAAATCTCGGTGACTTTAGGCCTCCTATCAATAAAACAATAAGCAGTGCTGAAAGAGAAAATTTCCTTTCACTCATACAGGAATTAGATAAAGTGGAAGGCATAGACCGCTTCAGAATTTCTTCGATTGAGCCAAACTTGCTCAGCAATGATATCATTGAATTTGTAAGCAACAGCAAAAAGTTTATGCCGCACTTTCATATCCCTTTGCAGAGTGGCAGCAATAAAATATTAGGCCTTATGCGGAGGCGGTATAAAAAAGAGTTGTATGCAGAAAGGGTTGGCCTGATAAAAATGCTGATGCCGCATTGTTGTATTGGTGTGGATGTAATCACAGGGTTTCCCGGCGAAACAGAAGAAGATTTTAAAGAGACATTCGATTTTTTACATAGCCTTGATATAAGTTACCTGCATGTATTTACTTATTCAGAAAGGGCCAATACCCTGGCAGTACAAATGAAACCTGTAGTATCAATGGATATCAGAAACCAGCGCAATAAATTATTACGTAATTTAAGTTATCAAAAAATGCAATATTTCACCAGCACACACGTTGGAGAAATAAGAAATGTGTTGTTTGAAACCTGTAATAAAAATGGTATGATGGAAGGCTATACTGATAACTACATAAAAATAACCACTCCATACAATGTGGCGTGGGAAAACAATATTGTGCCATGGAAAATATAAACGAAGAAAAATTTGCCAAGTACCAGGTTACCATCCACTTTGAAATGGATGATGAATTCATGAGCTTTGTACCTGCACACCGTCAATATATTAATGAGCTGATTGACAACTCCACTATCGATTATTATTCAGTAAGTATGGAAACCCACCGGTGCTGGATAATTGTAAATGCACATTCAAAAGCAGAAGTAGAAAACCACCTCTTAAAAACACCCCTATATAAATACTGGACGATTGAAATTGATGAGCTGTATGTGTATGACTCTCAAAGCTACCGGCTACCTGCACTTCAATTGAATTAACGTTTCACCTACTCTTATTATTCTAAAATAGCCTTGGTTTTCCACCTCCTCTGTCCCCCTTTCTTTACCCATTTTCACTTTTCACATTTTAGTTTCAAATAGTTTCCTGAAAATTCTGGAAATACTTATAAAAAATTTTGCAGAAAAACTTTTACCCTTATCTTTGCCGTCCTGAAAAAGGAAAGGGGAGTTTAGCTCAGCTGGTTCAGAGCATCTGCCTTACAAGCAGAGGGTCGGCGGTTCGAACCCGTCAACTCCCACAAAGGCCTCGTAGCATTACGGGGTTTTTTTAGTTTGAAGCATCTATGACTTGCTCAACCACTACCAATTTAACTGATTTTCAATTTTATGAGTTGATTGCTTTGATGAAAGAGTTTAACTTTTTTAGTTTTTTACCATCTTTAAAGGATGATTTTACCTGAAAATTAATACTGATTTCATCTTCTTAAAAGGGCTATTTTTGAAATTTGCAAACAATTTGCAAACAAACATCCGTTAATAATTTGTTTAACCTGATTTGAAAATATTTTCCGGGAAAGTGAAAGAACTAATTTTAATGAAGATAATTAATTTCTTAATTAGAATTAAATGACAAAACCTGATATAAATCTATCAGGTTTCGCATTCTAACTTGTTGCTTTTCTATTATATCTCCTTCCTCAATCCGTCAAACCTGGAACTAAACTTTAGTTGCCAATCCGGGGATACGGCTTGTGTGTTGCCTTCAAAAAGCCAATGCCTCAGCAGAAAAATGGTGGCAGTAAATTGCTCTTAAACGAAATCGTTTGTTTTTCCAGATTCATTAACTTGATTGATTTTTATAGCGAAAAAATATGTTGTGAAAATACAGGTTTTGCATACCTGCCAATCACAGCATGATTAGCATTATGTTCAACTTTTACAGCACTTTATTTAGGGCAACTATTTCAATTTTATCCTTCAGCCTGGTATCTTCAGAAGAACTTCCCACCATGATATCAAAGAAACCAGGCTCTACCACAAAACGATGTGTCTTTTCATCAAAGAATGCAAGTTTTTCTGCTAGCAATTCAAATTGAACTGTTTTCCTTTCACCCGGATTTAAACTGATTCTTTCAAAGCCTCTTAGTTCTTTTGAAGGCCGCTTTACACTGCAGGCTACATCATTAACATACAGTTGTACCACTTCGTCTCCTTTTCTTTTACCAGAATTTTTTACGATAACACTCAGGTTTATTTTCCCATTCACCCCGATTTTTTTTGATACAATTTTTAAATCGCTGTAAGTGAAACTCGTGTAGCTTAAACCATGGCCAAATGCAAAGAGTGGCTTGCCTTGCAGGTACATATAGGTAAAACCTTTTGTGACATCGTATTCATCTACAGAAGGCACTTGCGCTTCGGATGCATAAACAGTTAACGGCAGTTTACCGCCAGGATTTACATTTCCAAAAACAACATCAGCTATCGCATTACCTCCCTCTTCTCCTAACCACCAGGCTTCTAAAATTGCAGGCGCTTTTTCCTTTATTTCAGGGATCGTAAGCGGGCCTGCATTCATTTCTACTACAATGGTACGGGGATTAACCGCCAGCACTGCCTTTACCAGTTCATCCTGGTTACCAGGCACCGATAGCGAAGTACGATCTCGTCCTTCCGCTTCGATAGCCAAAGAAGTACCAACATACAGTATTACCACATCCGCTTTTTTCGCAGCATCAATGGCTTTCTGCAATTCTTCTGCCTTGTTGAAAGGTGCAGCTGTGCTGTCTTTTGAGGGAGCAATCTGGGCGCCTGCCGCATACAATATTTCCGTATCAGGCTGCATCCTGTTTTTTATTCCCTGCAAAGGAGTTACAGGATCTTTTGCTTTACCGCTATAACCACCTGCTGTAAACACATTGGCATGGGGGCCAATAACAGCAATCGTTTTGATGGTTGTTTTATCCAAAGGCAACATGTTGTTTTTATTGCTCAACAACACGATCGCTTCCTGAGCAGTTTTCAAAGCCAGTTTACGATGTGCTTCGCATCCAATAACAGAAAGAGAAATCCTGCTATAAGGCACCAGGGATTGGGTATCAAATTCACCTAGTAAAAAACGGGTACGCAACACACGGAACAGCGCTTCGTTCACTTGTGCTTCAGACAACAGACCCTGTTTAACCGCAGCCGGTATATATTCCATAAACTCTTTGTCAGAAAAATCACAACCGGCAATGATTGATTTGGCTACTGCTTCTTCAAAACTCATCTTCCCTTTTTCATGTCCTCTAACCATTGTATTTACGCCCCCTAAATCTGAAACTACGAAGCCTTTAAATCCCCATTGTTTTTTTAGTATATCCGTCAAAAGCACTTTATTGATATTGTTAGGAACACCATTGATAGCATTATAAGATGCCATAACCGAATGGGCGCCGCCTTCTACAATACAATCGCGAAAATGAGGAAGCCAGAACTCATGCAACATCCGTTCACTCACAGTACTTGACAATTTCATTCTATCTCTTTCTACATTATTAACCGCATAATGTTTAAGCGTAGCCGCCAGCTTCAGGTATTTTGGATCAGTTCCCTGCAGGCCTTTTATAAAAGCAACTCCAATACGTCCGGTTAAGAAAGGATCTTCACCGTAACATTCATTGATTCGCCCCCAGTAAGGATTGCGGCTAACATTAATAACAGGTGCCCGGTAAATCAGCCCCTTCCTGTCACCTTGAAAAGCGGAATCATGGTGCCATCCGTTATAAATAGCACGGGCTTCATCCGAGATAGCTGTGGCTACTTCATTGATCAGCTTCGTGTTCCAGGTTGCTGCCATTGCAATGGAAACAGGGAACATGGTTGTCGGCTTATTCCAAACTACGCCATGCAGGCATTGGTTCCAATTATCCGACTTAATAGAAAATCG
>JANMVB010000470.1:0-4840 GCA_031392305.1 Ferruginibacter sp. | reverse complement strand
GCCGGCAGCTCGACGCCACGCTCTCCCAGCAGCGTCACGAGGCTGCGCATCGCCTCCTCGTCGAGGTCGTGCTCCAGCGCGAGTGCCTCCAACTCCTGCGCAAAACCAGTATTGGGCCACCGGAAGAATGGCCACAGAGCTTGCGCATGGCGTTGGGTATTGTTTTAAATTCAAGGTTTCCAATGTTCATATGGTGGGGCAGCGATTTAATTTGTTTTTATAACGATGCCTACCGGCCAAGCCTGGGCAATGATGGTAAGCACCCCTTTATATTAGGCATGCCGGGAGAGGAAGCATGGCCGGAAATATGGCCCATCATCAAACCATTCATTGATGATGTAATTTATACCGGCGAAGGCACCTGGAGCGAAGACCAGTTAATACCCATTTACCGCAATGGAAAAATTGAAGATGTTTACTGGACATTTGGTTACAGCCCTATCATTGATGAAGCGGATGAAGTTGCAGGCATACTGGTAACCTGCACCGAAACAACTGATAAAGTACTTACCCTTAAAAAAATTGCAGAAAGTGAGCAACGTTTTAAAGCGCTTGCTGATAATATCCCCCACCTTGCATGGATGGCAAATGCAGATGGGTGGATATATTGGTATAACCAGCAATGGTATAATTATACCGGCACCACACCCGCCCAAATGGAGGGATGGGGCTGGCAATCGGTGCATGACCCGCTGCAACTTCCCCGGGTACTTACAAACTGGCAAAAATCTATAGATAGCGGGATGCCGTTTGAAATGATATTTCCCCTTTTAGGTGCCAATGGCGAGTTCCGGCAATTCCTCACCCGTGTGTTACCGATAAAAGATAACGAAGGCAATATTATACAATGGTTTGGTACCAATACAGATATAACAGATGAAAAGAAAGCCGCAGATGCCCTGAAAGAAAGTGAAGAACGTTTTCGTACCATGGCCGAAAGCACAGATGTACTCATTGCCGTAGGAGATGAAACAGGTAATGCTGTATATTTTAATAAGGCATATTTTAATTTATTAGGACGACCAATGGAAGACCTGCTATCATTTGGCTGGGTTGATCTTGTACACCCTGAAGAAAGAGAAAGTTTTTTACAGCTTTATTTACAGGCTTTTGAAAAGAAAGAATCACTTTCCGGGGAGTTGAGAATATTAAATAAAAAGGGGGAGTATTCCTGGCTGTTTATAAAAGGGCATCCCCGTTTTTATGCAGATGGCACATTTGCCGGGTATATCAGCTCCTGTGTTGATATTACCGAATTGAAACTAGCTTCTCACAAAAAACAACAACTAAATACGCTGATAGAAGCAAGCAATGAATTTATAGGGTTAGCAGAAGTAGATGGATCTGCAATGTATGTAAACCCTGCAGGCCTTGCCAAGCTTGGCTGGGATGGCTGGGAAGGAAGGAAAATCATGGATTGTATGTTTCCGGAAGATAGGGAATTGGCGGAAAAAGTATTGCAACAACTTATAGAGAATGGCGTTTCAAAAACGGAGATACGCTTTTGGAACGAGCGCACAGGCATACCCTTTTGGCTGCAATGGAACGGCATTACTATAAAAGACGAAATAACCAATAAAATAATCGCTTTGGCTACAGTAAGCCCGGATATTACTGAACGCAAAAAAAACCATGAAGCTTTAGAAGAATCGGAGAAAAGATTTCGTACCGTGGCAAATGGGGCGCCTGTATTAATATGGATGACTGGTGCAGATAAATTGACTTATTTCTTTAATACCGCCTGGCTAAAATTTACAGGCCGTACTACCGAGCAGGAAGACGGGAACGGCTGGCTGGAAGGTATGCATCCGGATGATGTGGAAAGATGTACGAAAATGTTTGTTTCACATTTTGATGAACGCCGGGAATTTTATATGGAATACCGGCTTAAAAGGCATGATGGTGAATACAGGTGGTTATCAGAAAATGGTGTACCACGTACAACCTCTGAAGGGATTTTTGAAGGGTACATTGGTGCCTGCATGGATATACAGGATCAAAAAATGTTTGCGGATGAATTGGAAAAACAGGTAAAAGACAGAACAAATGAATTGGAGCAAAAAAATATAGAACTCGAAAATATGAATAAGGAACTTGAGTCCTTTGCTTATATTTCCAGTCACGATTTGCAGGAACCTTTAAGAAAGATCCAAACTTTTTCTATGAAAATAATGCAGCAGGAGTTTGAAAATTTATCTGAAAATGCAAAAGATAAATTTCAGCGGATGAACAATGCTGCTAAAAGAATGCAGGACCTTATCGAAGATTTATTGACTTATTCACGTACAAGCACAGCAGATAGAAAATTAGAACCCACCCATCTCGGCAACATAATAGCAGAAGTAAAAGGCGATTTAAAAGAAGAACTGCAACGAAAGCAGGCAACCATTGAGGCAACCGAAATGTGTACCATAGCCATCATCCCCTTTCAATTCAGGCAACTGCTGTACAATTTAATCAGCAACTCACTAAAATTTTCTAAAGCCAATGTATCCCCTTACATACAAATAAAAAGCCGCATTGCCGAAAGTGGGTCACTTAAAAATGAAAAGCTTGCAAAAGGGATTACCTATTGTCATATCATTGTTTCCGACAATGGCATTGGCTTTGAGCCGCAGTACAGCGAAAAAATATTCAACCTGTTTCAGCGCCTTCATGGCCGCAGCGAGTATGGTGGCACAGGCATCGGCCTCTCCATCGTAAAAAAAATTGTAGATAACCACAATGGCATCATCACCGCTACAAGTGCGCTCAACGAAGGCGCAACTTTTGATATTTATATCCCTTTAAACGGTGTAGAAAGTTAATTTCAATTTTTGCCTGCCAAGTAGAAAATATTTTTGTCCGGGCTAAGAAGCTTTGTGGAGCATTGTTGCGTCGCCCTCTTGTACTAAATACCTATGGGGGGCATTACCTGCATGATATTTCCTGAATAGGAATCAATCCCGGCCGCTACTATTGCACGGTAAAGAAGTGTCTGTTTGTCCCTTTAGGGATGATATGTGGGTAGAAAAAAATATCAACGCCACCTTCGTTCCATAGGAACGATATGTGAATTTCTCGGGATGATAGATCGGGTAATCCTGGATTAGATACATACCGTTCCTACGGAACGAAAATTATTGATGCATTTTTTCTACCCACATTTCGTTCCTACGGAACGAGATAGAATAAATTCTCAAACTCCATAATATTGCCCGCCGGCACATCAATCAAAGGAATCACAGCTTAGATACCTTATCATATAAATCACATCAATCAAAACTATCACAGATTAGATAAAAAACCCACAATCAGCTTGCATTTTTAGGATGTATATAAGGCTTGCCCGGCCCCACCATTTCATTGTCTATACATGCACAAATAATATTGAAATTTCTTAAGGCATCAGTTGTATTAAAAACTACATTAGATGAAAGAATTTTCCATTGTTGCCTTTTTTCAAGTAGTCTTTTTTCGAGAATCATTTGCTGCTTTCCACATTTAACATCAAATCTTACAACCTGTTTGGATTGATGCAGCACAGTTATTTCAAAATTATATCCTTTACTTAAATGAATTTCCAGGTTAAATGTATTCCGCATTGCCAAAAATACAATTACTAAATTAATTAGCTAAATAAATATAGTTTGTGCCAACTTTTACAAGGATATCTTTTTATTTCTATAAAATAATGGTTTATACAGGGTTGCCCCTACGGATGAGGAAAAATATATTTTGTACTACAAAGAGGCGGGTATAAATCAATGTAATTACTTGCTGATTGTTTTTAACATCGCCATACTTATAAAAGGAAAATGATTTAAAAATAATCCCAATTATTGATGATACCCTTTGCAATCTCAAGGTAAATCCTGCAAAAGGCACCCATTTTCTTTGCAGTCGGGGCTACTTTCTTTGCAGTCGGGGCGGCTTTCTTTGCAGTCGGGGCAGCTTTCTTTGCAGTCGGGGCAGCTTTCTTTGCAGTCGGGGCAGCTTTCTTAGCAGTCGGGGCAGCTTTCTTTGCAAGAAAATAGCAATTTTCGAACAGGTTTTCACACCCTTTAGAACGCCATTAACAAAGAAAGTGCAGGTTCAAAAGCCATATTCAACACCAATGGCACATTCAAAAAATTATGCCTGGTTTTTTTTTAAAGGAGCATCACATTAACTCTTGTTTAATAAAATACTAAAAAATAAATAATTTTTTTTATATTAATAAACGATTATCTGTTATTAGTTAATGAATTTAGTATCAACAGATTACAATTTTTTTTCAACTCTTTCAATTAATGTAATAGAACCGTCCATTCGATGGTAATAATTTTTCTACACAATAATAACACGGTTTTATAGTTTTTTATATTGCAAATATTTTTTAATTAAAAAATAAAATCATGTAATTATGAAAAAACTTATCATCACTAACGGAATTGACAAAATGAGCGAAAGTAAAATAGAGGTACGTGCCGGTCAAATTATTGCTGCAATGACGGCCAATCTCAATTTTCCAAATCCCAAACCTACCATTCCCGAAATGAATGTAGCCTACAATAATTTTATAAATGGGCTTGCTGATTGCAGAACAGGTGACCGTTTAAAAATAGCCATTAAAAATGAGTACAAAGCCATACTGGTGGATATGCTGCACGAGTGGGCCAATTATGTATTGTTCATCAGCGATAATAATGAGGCAATTGCATTAAGCTCCAGCTTTACCATTGGCAAGGCTTCGCAGCCTTCACCAGCCATTTTAAAACCAGAAAATTTGCGGGTAGAAAATGGAATTAATTCGGGAGAATTGATCCACAAAATTAATAAAGTAATGTACAACAGGGGTTACCTGTTTCAGTACACAACA
>JANMVB010000334.1:0-2569 GCA_031392305.1 Ferruginibacter sp. | reverse complement strand
GTAAGAAATGCTTCATATTATTTATAGCTGATTGTACTTTAACCAGGTGTACAATTTGCAGATTGAATCTGCTCTTATTATTGAAGCGGCAAAAATAATCGTTAATTGCTAATGTTATTCGATTTAATAATTCTTTAAAGTTTTACAGGGTTTGTGTTGATATTTCTCTTTAAATTTATTGATGCTATTGTACTACAGCTATACCCACGCAATTATTACAAACAACTGTATCACGATCGTATCACAATATGCGAACAAAGAAAAAAGCACTGATTGCAGGACTGACCTTAATAACGATAACAATAATAACAATGGGACTATTTGACTTCTTTAAACCAAAATCTAACAACGGACAATTTGTTACTGAAACAGCATTTAACAATAACCGAGACAAGCAAATTCAAATGACACCGCAGACACTTGACCAGTTAAGGAAATTAAATGTTACGGCAGATATAGAACTCAAACTTGAGTATTTCTTTTACACCAACACAGCAGACAAAGCGGAACAATTTGCGACTGAAATCGAAAAACTAAATTATTCAGTTGAACACGGAGTATCAGCAGGAGACAAAAAACTTTTTATTGTTACTGGTTGGACGTCAAAAATGAAAATGGCGGATGAAGTTGTAAAACAATGGACAAAACAAATGTGTGAACTCGGCTATAAATTTGACTGTGAGTTTGACGGTTGGGGAACAGAACCAGACCAAGAATAATTAAAAATGACACGGACGACCAGAACGGCAGCTTGTGACATTGGTTTGCAATAGTAAGGCTAAATGAAGTATTTGAGCATTTAGAGTATTACGTCAATTGATTGGTTAACCATCATTATCAATTATCCATTTAAAAATTATCCATTAAAAAAAATGCCCCATTATCACACACTCGGATCTATCCCTCATAAGCGCCATACTCAGTTCCGCAAGCCGGATGGAAGCCTGTATGCTGAACAACTATTTTCTACCGAAGGTTTCAGCAACGACTATTCATTATTGTATCATCTTAACCCACCCACTCAAATAATAAAAACAGATACGCCTGTAAATGTGCAACCAGTAATAGCGGAAGAAAAAATGCTGCAACACCGAAGCTTTGAAGGGTTTAAAATAAAACGGGAAACAGATTATCTTAAAAGCCGAAAACCCATACTGGTCAACAACGATTGCCACATTGTATTAGCCGCTCCACAACAAAGCATCACGGAATATTTTTACAAAAATGCAGATGCTGATGAACTCATTTTTATTCATGAAGGAAGTGGCGTTTTGCAAACGATGTATGGCAATATTGATTTTGGTTATGGCGATTACCTCATCATTCCCCGTGGCACTATTTACCAAATTCAATTTGCCAACGAAAGCAACCGCCTGCTGATTGTAGAATCATTTACGCCTATCCGTTACCCAAAAAAATATGTTAGTAAATACGGCCAGTTGCTGGAGCATTCTCCCTATTGCGAAAGGGATATACGAACACCAAAAACTTTAATAACACATGATGCCACAGGTGATTTTTTAATTAAAACAAAAAAGAAAGGAATGTTGTATGGCATTCATTATGCCCATCACCCTTTTGATGTGGTAGGGTGGGATGGATGCTGTTATCCCATTGCATTTTCCATTCACGATTTTGAACCCATTACCGGCAGGGTACACCAACCGCCACCGGTACACCAAACTTTCGAGGCCAATAATTTTGTGGTGTGTTCTTTTGTACCCCGGTTATACGACTATCATCCCAACGCCATTCCTGCGCCCTACAATCATAGTAATATCGATAGCGATGAAGTTTTATATTATGTAGATGGGGATTTTATGAGCCGCAAGCATGTAACCCGTGGCATGATCAATCTTCACCCTGCAGGCATACCCCATGGCCCACATCCCGGCGCATTGCAAAAAAGTATTGGCGCCAAAGAAACCAATGAGCTGGCCGTAATGATCGACACTTTTCACTCCTTGCAATTAACAACCGATGCAATCAATATTGAAAATGAGGGGTATGTTATGAGTTGGGCCGAATAAAATTTTGCAGGCTTTTATTAAAAGTTTTTTTGCCCGGGCAAAGAAGCAATGGGCATCATCGTTGTGTCACTCCCTTGTACGTCATACCAATGTGGATCTTTGCCCACCATATTTTTATCAGGCATCAGTTCTAAAATAATTTTTACTGCTTTGTTTATGGGTGCTTATTTTATTTCATAAAAAATCCTATATTGGCATAATTAAAAATCAACTGATATGATAAAATTCCAGGAAATTAAAGTAGGCGATTATTTGATGGCCGATAACGATGGCGATAAAAAAAAGGGAGAAGTAACAAATCTCAATGGAGATGAAAAGCAAGTATGCGTAGATACAGGCGACCAGGAATTTTGGTACGAAACAAACCAGCTTTCTGCCATACTGGTTGATGACATCCAGCTCTCTGAACTAAAATTTAATAAAGAGCAAAACGAAAACGGTACCGTAAAATATTTAAAAGGCGCTTTCAGGATATTATTAGCCGCCCCCGGCGATTTTTCCAAAATGGAAATATGGTACCGGGATGAGCGGAGGCATAT
>JANMVB010000298.1:0-1733 GCA_031392305.1 Ferruginibacter sp. | reverse complement strand
TTCAGGTTATTTTATTACAATCAATTATTCAAAAAAACTATGGGAGACAATAAAAATACTTTCGATGCAATTGTAATTGGCAGTGGCATGAGCGGGGGCTGGGCCGCAAAAGAATTTTGTGAAAAAGGTTTAAAAACTTTGTTGCTTGAGCGGGGCCGTGATGTAAAACATTTAACAGATTACCCCACTACCAATATGTTGCCCTGGGAGTTTGAACACAGGGGGCAGGTGCCTTATAATATTACAAAAGACAACCCGATCATCAGCAAGTGTTATGCTTTTAGGGAAGATGCCATGCACTTTTTTGTAAAGGATAACGAGCACCCATACGTGCAGGAAAAACCATTTGACTGGATACGGGGTTACCAGGTTGGGGGCAAGAGTATTATGTGGGCCAGGCAAACACAGCGCTGGAGCGATTTTGATTTTGATGGCCCGGCCCGTGATGGCTTTGCCGTTGATTGGCCTATCCGCTACAAAGACCTTGCGCCCTGGTACAGTTATGTAGAAAAATTTGCGGGCATAAGCGGCAATAAAGATGGCCTTGCAGAACTACCGGATGGCGAGTTTTTACCACCCTGGGAGCTTACCTGTGTAGAGAATCATTTTAAAGATGTGGTGAAAAAAAACTATGAAAACCGCCATGTTATTTTTGCCCGCTGTGCCCATCTTACGGAGCCACAGCCCATACATATTGAGCAGGGGCGTGGGCAATGCCAGGCAAGAAACTTATGCCAGCGTGGTTGTCCCTTTGGAGGATATTTTAATGCCAATTCTACTACCATTCCCTGGGCGGAAAAAACGGGTAATTTAACGTTGCGGCCACATTCGGTAGTTCATTCAATTATTTATGATGATGTAAAAGGCAAGGCTACCGGGGTAAGGGTGATTGATGCAAATACAAAACAGGCCACTGAATTTTTTGCGCCGGTAATATTTGTAAATGCAGGAAGCATCAATACCAATTTGATATTGCTTAATTCAACTTCGAAACGTTTTCCCAATGGCCTCGGCAACGACAATGGCTTGCTTGGAAAGTATGCTGCTTTTCACAACTACCGGGCACGGATAAGTGCAAAATACGAAGGTATGCAGGATAGCACAACAGCAAACGGCCGTGCCTCCGGCGCTTATATGCCAAGGTTTAGAAATGTGCGTAAACAGGAGATGGATTTTTTACGGGGCTATGCCTGCACCTTTAATGCTGGCCGTTCTTCACCAAGAAACAATGATGGATTTGGCGAAGCGCTAAAAGATAACCTGATGCAAAAAGCCAAGCCAGGCCCCTGGTTTGCAAGTTCACAATTTATGGGAGAAACCATTCCTAAAGAGTCAAATTACCTTGCGCTGGATAAAGATAAAAAAGATGCATGGGGCATTCCGCTGTTAAGGATTTCCATTGATTATGATGAGAATGATGAAAAGATGATAAAAGATTTTTTTGAGCAAACAACGGAAATGTACACAAAGGCAGGCTTTACAGATATCAACACCTCCGACAGGAAACAAGCGCCAGGCCTGGATATACACGAAATGGGCGGCGTGCGCATGGGCAGGGATACCAAAACATCTTTGCTAAACGAATGGAACCAGTTGCATGAATGTAAGAATGTATTTGTAACAGATGGCGCCTGCATGACCTCAACTTCTACACAAAATCCTTCGCTTACGTACATGGCATTAACTGCAAGGGCAGCCAACCATGCGGTGGATATGATGAAGCGGAATGAATT
>JANMVB010000217.1:0-25360 GCA_031392305.1 Ferruginibacter sp. | reverse complement strand
GTAGGAGTTTACTTTTACAGGTTTTTTATTTTCAGGTGCCTCTAGAGGTTTTCTGTGAAATAATTTATTTGTTTACCGGCATAAGTTTTCCAATTAAGCATCGTTGTGTCACTCCCTTGTACCGTATACCTATGTGGAGCTTTACCTGCAATATATTAGGCTGCCACTATGTGCTGGCACTTATAATTTTATTTTAAATTCTCTATCATAATAATTTTGCAAATTGTAAAACAAAATCCAACAACAAACAAACAATCAACAATAACCAACCAATAACTAATAACTCAGTAACCCGTAACCCCAAACCGAAAACCCTAAACCGAAAACATTATACATTTGCACATCATGAATTACAACCAGCAACTCACAGCATTAATTACACATGCACTTGCAGAAGATATTGGTGATGGTGACCACTCCACCCTTGCAAGCATACCATCCAACGTAGTTGGAAAAGCAGTGTTAAAAATAAAAGAAGCTGGCATACTTGCAGGTATGGAGGTGGCAGAAAAAATTTTCACCCACATGGAGCCGGGTATAGTTTTTAAAGCGTACAAAAAAGATGGAGAAGAGATGAAATTTGGCGACATTGCTTTTGATGTGGAAGCAAAAGTGCATACCATTTTACAATGCGAAAGGCTTGTGTTGAATTGTATGCAACGAATGAGCGGCATAGCTACCCTTACCAGTTTTTATGTTAAAAAATTAGCGGGGTACAAAACCCGTATCCTCGACACCCGTAAAACAACACCTAATTTTCGTTTACTTGAAAAAGAAGCTGTGAAAATTGGTGGGGGCATCAATCATCGCTTTGGGTTGTATGATATGATTATGCTTAAAGACAATCATATTGATTATTGTGGTGGTATTGAGCAGGCAATTGAAAAAGCATTCGCTTATATTCAAACAACAAAAACGGGGTTAAAGATTGAAGTAGAAACCAGGTCAATAGAAGATGTTGAAAAAGTAATGGCTATTGGAAAAATTGACCGTATCATGCTGGATAATTTTACGCCTGAATTAATTGTAGCAGCATTAAAAATCATTAATGGGAAATATGAAACAGAAGCAAGTGGTGGAATTAACCTGGAAAATATTGAAGTGTATGCTGCTACCGGTGTAGATTTTATTTCTAGCGGCGCCATCA
The DNA here is from genome assembly GCA_031392305.1 of Ferruginibacter sp. Taxonomy (GTDB): domain Bacteria; phylum Bacteroidota; class Bacteroidia; order Chitinophagales; family Chitinophagaceae; genus Ferruginibacter. Next base: position 24,213 of record JANMVB010000217.1, on the reverse strand, counting down.
TTCACCAGGCACGCAGCCTCGATTTGAGTTTGAAGGCTGTTATAGTTTGATTAAATAATTTTCAAAAGTAAAATTACTGCAATGGCAAAGCCGAAATTAAATTCATTGGGAGGGTTAGTTTATTCAACAGATCCAACTTTTAAAATAGAGCAGGAAAATATTGAAGATACTGAGACGTTGCTGCCATCTCAACAAAATTTAAAAGTACGCCTCGATACCAAACACCGGGCTGGAAAAGCTGTTACAATAATTACAGGATTTATTGGTAAAGAAGCAGACAGGGAACAACTCGGCAAAAAACTTAAAACTTTCTGCGGCACCGGCGGCGCTGTAAAAGATGGTGAGATAATTATACAGGGGGATAACCGGGATAAAATTTTGCAGTGGTTGTTAAAGAATGACTATAAGTCAACAAAAAAAAATTAAAAGGCAATTTCATCTTGCGATCTAAATTTTTACTTAAGGGTTATTGTTATCATCCAATAAACTTAATGCCCCACTTGGGCACATTCTTACCTGTTGCTTTATCCTTTCACTTTGTGCATGGTTTACATCAACCCATGGAAGTTTCTGTGGATTAAAAACCTCCGGCAATCCTTTAACGCAAATGCCTGAATGTATGCATTTGGCAGGCTCCCATAAAACGGTTACACCCTCTTTACTGTATGTATGTTTATTTAACGGCATTTGAAATATGTTTAACGAATATTAGGTTACAATTTACAACAAAAGGAATTTTTTTTAAGTTATTTTTGTCGAAATAAATGGTATAATGATTTCGAAGATATCAGAAGGAATTACTGTAAGCGTAGAAACATTCTACCAGCCGGATTATAGTAATCCTGCAAACAATGAATTTATGTTTGCATATCGGATAACCATAGAAAATAACAACCTTTTTCCCGTAAAATTATTGAGGCGCCACTGGTACATTTATGAAGCCACCGGCACATTGCGTGAGGTAGAAGGCGAAGGCGTAATAGGTGTACAGCCCCAAATAAACCCGGGGGATAAATATCAATATGTTAGTGGTTGTAACTTAACGACAGAAATGGGAAAAATGTATGGTACTTATTCAATGGAGAATATCAATGCCGGTAAAAATTTTGATGTAACTATTCCGGCTTTTGAAATGATTGTTCCTTTCAAAATGAATTAAGGTAGCTTTTAACATAATATGACTTACCTTCATTTCTATCAAACATTCATTGCTGTTGAGCTATATTAAACGTATTTATTTAAAATCCTAATCTTTCCATGGCAAAAATTACCTTCGACAACCGCAACAATCAATTCTACCAAAGTCTTAAAATTTCAGTTGATCAGTATTTTGAAACAAAGGGCATAAAAAAAACCGGCGACTGGCGCTTGTATATAAAGACAATTACCCTGGTTGGCGCTGCGATAGTAATGTATTTCAGCCTGATTTTTTTTAAAATAAATGTGTTGCCTGCATTGGCTATTTGTGCTTTGCTTGGTTACACATTTGCCTGTATCGGTTTTAGTGTAATGCACGATGCCAATCATGGTAGTTATAGTACCAAACCATGGCTCAACGATTTGTTGGGATTATCTGCAAACGCTTTGGGAGCAAGCTCTTTTTTCTGGAAACAAAAGCACAATATTATTCACCACACTTACACCAACGTAGATGGTATTGATGATGATATTGCAAAGAGCCCGATTATACGCCAATGTGAATCACAGAAATGGGTGCCGGCCCATAAAATACAACACTTATACCTGTTACCCATTTATGCGTTATCCTCCATCTTCTGGATTTTCTTTATGGACTTTACCAAGTATTTTTCCCGTAAAATTTATACCACCGATGCCTGGAAACTATCACCAAAAAATCATGTTATTTTTTGGGCAACCAAAGCAACTTACCTCATTTTTTATATAGTGATTCCGATATTTGTTTGGGGATTTGGCCCATGGCTGGCTGGCTTTTTTGTACTGCATGCAGTAATGGGGCTTACTTTATCCCTTGTATTTCAACTGGCCCACGTGGTGGAAAATACCGAGTTTGAAAATATTGCCCTGGATGAAACCAAGCATATAGAAACTGCCTGGGCAGAGCATGAGTTAAAAACCACTTCAAACTTTGCAATGGATAGCCAGGTAGTTTCGTGGTTTGTAGGTGGATTAAATTACCAGATAGAGCATCATTTGTTTCCCCGGGTAAGCCATGTACATTACCCTGCAATCAGTAAAATTGTAATGGCGAAATGCGTTGAATATAATTTACCTTATAATAATTACAAAACCCTGGTAGGTGCAGTAGCTTCACATTTCAGGGTAATGAAAATGCTGGGAAAAAAATCTGTTAGCGTAGTACAACACCAGAAGCAGGCTGCTTAAATTTTTCAGGGCTTATATTTTGCTTCCTGAAAAATTGTTTCATTATCTGTTTTCATTAGTTGCTGCAAAGAAATTGCAGCATTTTTTTGCATATACTTTTTTACAATTTGCCACCCGGAAAATGAACCAATATTTCCGGGTGCACCTTCGCCCAATTCCTGCGTTTTTGGGCTTTCACCAATATAGTTTTTAATGATATTTTTGTCCATCAATTGCAGGTAAGAATTTTTTACAAACAAATCCCAAATCACTGCTTCTTTATCATAACACTCTTTCATTTGCTGTTGTGTATAGCCGATAATTTTATATTCATCAGTGCCCGGCAATAATTTACTTAGTACATAAAGGCGTTTGCCTTTTTCTATCATTTGCTTTACCAACGGCTCGTCTTCATCTTTCTCCGGGTACAAATCATTTACTACATTTTTTATACAATTCAGTGCAATATAATCCGGCTCAAACCGGCGGGTTACATACTCAGGATAAGTTTGCTGCACAAGCTCTGATTTGTATAAAGGGAAATCTTTGCCGAGGTGATATTGAAGCCCCACAATAAAAGCATCGCCGGATAAGATGTCTCCATACCCGTCTGCCGGGCCGATATAAGTAATGATCTTACCCGGTAATTTATAATCCGGAAAATAATGCTTTACATATTGCAGGCTTTTTTTTATTTCATTTTCGTAAGGTGTAAAATCTGCAAATAATGTTTCAGCTTTATCATACACGGGCCGGTATGCTTTTATAAATCCGTTTACGTAACTGGAAATGGTATCTGTGGGCCAGGTTGGGTCAGCATTTAATATGGTATCTAAATAGGTAGTTGTAAATGACGGCGTAACGCTTTGCAGTTTTTGAAGATAAGCAACCAGGTTATTTGCGGTAGTATCAAAAAGGTTTTTTTCAAACCGCTCGGTTACAAGCTCAACTTTAATACCAGCAACATCGGGGGATGTATCTTTATTGTTACACGAAAAAATTAGCAGGGAGGTTGCCAACAGCATTACAAATGATCTCATATTAATTAATGGATTTGAAAGTTTTAACTTTACAAAGAAAATCATTTAGAAACTGTTCTGATTAATTTTTTGTTTTTATATAGTGGATGAAAGTTCCCCATTGGTATTTAGTATTAGAGCCCAAATAAACCGAGGCTGCTGTTTCACTAATTATAATGTGGGCAAAGTACCCCAATGATATAATGTACAAGAGTGCGACGCCAATGAAGATTAATTGAAATACATCAGCCCGGACAAAAATTTTTGTATTTATTTTTTATCGTTGGGGAATATGAAATATAAAATTAAACAGCTCATCAATTTACATACGAACAGACACAACTTATAATGAATATATTTTTAGCACAGCAGAATTATCATATCGGCAATTTTGAAAGCAACACAAAAAAAATCATCAGTGCGATAAATATCGCCAAAGAGCAGGGTGGCGATATGGTTGTTTTCAGCGAGTTAAGTATTTGCGGATACCCTCCCCGGGATTTTTTAGAATTTGATGATTTTATCCGCAAGTGTTATGCAGCCATTGATGAAATAAAACAACATGCTGATACCATTGCAGTAATTGTAGGTGCGCCAGACAGGAATAAAGTGAAAGAAGGGAAAGACCTTTTTAATGCTGCTTATTTTTTATACAATAAAGAAGTAAAAGGCATTGCCCATAAAACACTGCTGCCTACTTATGATATTTTTGATGAGTACCGATATTTTGAACCTGCTTACGAATGGAATGTAATTGAATTTAAAGGTAAAAAAATTGCCCTCACCATTTGTGAAGATATCTGGAACCTTGGCCACAACCCGCTTTACCGCATTTGCCCCATGGATAAGTTAATGGAGCAGCAGCCTGATATGATGATCAATATCTCGGCATCGCCATTTGATTATACGCATGATGAAGACCGCAAGGCAACCGTTAAAGCAAATGTGCGTAAATATAAACTGCCCATGTTTTACTGCAATGGTGTTGGTAGCCAAACAGAAGTAGTGTTTGACGGCGCCTCGCTTGTGTTTGATAAAAATGCAAATCTTTGTGGTCAGCTCCCCATGTTCAGTGAAGCTTTGCAGGGTTTTACTTTAAATGATGACGGCACATTAGCCGCCACCGTTATTGAACCTGCGGCGAGGATTGCTGATAAAGAACTGGTGCCACTTTCGCTACAGGAAAATCTGAATATTGAGCAGGTATATGCTGCTATTGTGATGGGTATTAAAGACTATTTTACAAAGATGGGTTTTACAAAAGCCATCATCGGCAGCAGCGGTGGAATAGATAGTGCAGTAACACTTGTGCTTGCCTGCGAGGCATTGGGTGCGGCCAATGTAAGGGCTGTTTTAATGCCCTCTCCATATTCTACCGGCCACTCCGTAAGCGATGCGGAGCAGTTGAGCGTAAACCTGGGCAACCCGTATGATATCATCCCCATCAAAAATATTTATGAAGCTTTTTTAACGGAACTGAAACCCATTTTTAACGACTTACCCTTTAGCATAGCCGAAGAAAATATACAAAGCAGGAGCAGGGGCAACCTGCTGATGGCCATTGCCAATAAGTTTGGTTATATATTGCTCAACACCTCCAACAAAAGCGAGCTAGCAACAGGCTACGGCACTTTGTATGGCGACATGGCCGGCGGCCTCGGCGTATTGGGCGATTGCTACAAATTGCAAGTGTATGCACTCGCTGCTTTCATCAATCGTTCATCCGAAATTATTCCTGCACATATTATTATCAAGCCACCCTCTGCCGAATTGCGGCCCGGCCAAAAAGATTCTGACTCCTTACCAGAATATGAAGTGCTTGATAAACTGCTGTACCAATACGTAGAAAGAAGGCTTGGCCCCAACGAAATTAAAGCTCAGGGTTTTGATGCTGCCCTGGTGGACAGGGTTTTAAAAATGGTGAACATCAACGAATATAAACGCAACCAGTTTTGCCCTATTATTCGCATTTCACCAAAAGCATTTGGTGTAGGAAGGCGGGTACCCATTGTTGGCAAATACCTTAGTTAACTGAAAATTGATGCCTGAATTTTTATTGTCCCAACTAAGAAGCAATGTGCAACATCCTTGCGTCGCCCTCTTGTACTGCATACCAATTGTGATCTTTACCCACGTTGTAATTATACAAAATCAGTTAGCATTAAACACCTGCCCGGCTCTTTAGGCATCCGGTCTTTCTCTATTTTAAAAAACATACATCGCAAAAGCATTTATCAAAAATGATAAAAATGGCTATTCATTACAAATGAAAATTTATACTTTACATGAAATGATTTAGGTGATGCAAAATTGGATTCGTATCATAATATATGGTTCAGTAAAATTTATTTTTTGTTATACACTTATCTGTTTCACTGTTCTTACGTCGGCTGCGCAGGAAATGATGGTAAGGATTTATAATGAAATTGATGGATTACCCGGTAACTATATGTATGGCGCTACTGAGGATAAATTGGGATATATGTGGGTAGGAAGTCCAGACGGACTTAGCAGGTATGATGGAAAAACATTTACAAATTATGGAATAGCTGATGGCCTGCCCGATTCAAGGTGTACAGGTATTTTTGTTGATAACAAATCAAGATACTGGGCAGTAACTCCAAAAGGCCCTGTACAATTTATAGGTAATAAATTTATCAGCTATCCTTTTTCTGATTCCCAAAAAATACGTGGCTGTTCACAAATTTTGCAAATAAACAATGACAAATTGTTGCTCTTAACAACTTTGGGTGTTTACCAGTTCAATGTAAATAAATGGGATAAAATAAAATTATACCCCGGATATGAAAACCAGTTTTGCAGAACAATTGTTGAAACCAATGAAGGTTTATATATCAATTATGGAAACCTGTTAGTTTTAAAAAAAACGACCGGTGAGTATATTATAATAGGCCCATATCAAAGTCCCGGTTATTACTATAATCTACTATCATTTTCAGCCGGAAGAATGTTCATATCTACCCTCGATGGAATCTATGAAGTAAGGAATTATCAGTTAATAAAGGCACCCGGTGCAGCAGCAAAAATATCAGGCATTTATGCCTATTTATACGACAGTAAAAAGAGATTTTGGATTGCCATACCAGGGTTAGGAATACGAATGCTGACGGAAAATGATACCAATCATTTAAAAACAGTTTACGCCGGCCTGTCTAATTTTCTTCCCCAAAGTATTAATGAAGATAAGGCCGGAAATATTTGGGTAGGTAGTGGTAACGGATTAATTAAAATTTCAGAAACAAACTTTACCATTTATACAAATGCTGAAATATTTGGGAGAAATGTACTTCGCAATGTTTTTCAACCACCAAATAATCCCTTATGGATTAATAATGGAACAATGAAACTGCATAGTTTCGAAAATGGTATTCTCAGTTCTAAAAAACTGTTGCTGAAAAGTAAAACTGCTCTGCCTAATAACGAATTAATAATTGACAGGCATGCTTTTGATGATAAAGGCCGTTATTGGTATGCTTTACGTGGATTTGCTTTGGTAATGCAAGAGGGCAACAATATTTATGAGCAAAGTGAAAAGTTTTCTCACTTAGGTGACGAAGTTTTTGATGTAGTTTTTGATAACTGGAGAAAAAAAATAATTATAGCAGTGGGTAATCAGAAATTCCCCTGCATACAAAATGATACTTCGTTTAGCATTTTTCCTGTCCGTAATAATCAGGAAATAAAAGGTGACATAAGAATTTTACACCAGTGTTTAAATGGTACTATATTATTTACAACAAGCAGGGGTTATGTTTATTCAATTGATAAGCAAAATAAATGTAAGCTTCAGTTAAATGAATTTAAATCAGAAGCAACTATAAGTTATTTATACAATGATCCCAATGGTGATGTATGGTTGCTTTATAGTGGTCGGGGGTTACGTCGGTATAGATGGCAAAATGATTCATTGTTTTTTATCAACGATCTTACCAAAAAAAATGGTCTGCCGGGTGATAACTGTTCTTCATTGTGCTTCGATAACAAAAATAATTTATGGGTTTGCAACAACTCAGGTGTAACTGTATTTTCAAATAAAATGGAAAACAGTAAAACCCACTCCTACAAAATAATGGGGGTTTTTAACGCCCGGGATCTGCAAATAAATGCATCCTACGACAATAGGTTGACTAAAGATAAAAATGGCAATATCTGGTTTTTCTCAGACAGAAATTTAAGATGCTTTTATCCTGATAAGTTGGACATTAATCCGGTGGTGCCCGCTATTCAAATTGAAAATATAGAGCTTAACCTCCGCCAAACAAACTGGTCTGCTTATGCAGATTCGTTATCTGGTATTTTTCAATTACCATTTAATCTTAAGCTCTCACATGATTATAACACTATCGGCATTTATTTTAAAGGTATTTCTTCTTCAGGCACCGATGGCATAAAGTACTCCTACCAGTTCAATGGATTGGATGACTTGTGGAGCACTCCTGCTGCGAATGATTTTGTATCCTTTATAAAACTACCGCCAGGTAAATACATATTTAGGGTAAAGGCACAACTACCTAATACTAATTGGAGTACACCGGCTGAGTTTTCATTTGAAATTAAAAAAGCATTTTGGCAAACCTGGTGGTTTTACCTTTTAACCTTGGTTAGTATATCCGCAATCATATACTTTGTGTTTCGCTATCGTCTTCAGCAAAAAATAAAGTTATTAGAAATACGTAACAGGTTCAGCCGTGATCTGCACGATGAAATAGGTTCTTCCATCAGCGGTATTAACCTGCTAAGCCAAATAGCAGCGGAAAAATTACATGATAACCAAACAGAAGAAGCCTCAGAATATTTGTTTAAAGTAAAAAATTATACCCAGGATGTAATGGAGAAATTAAGTGATATGGTATGGATTTTTAACCCCCAAAATGATAGTATTGAAAAATTGGTACAGCGACTAAAATCTTTTAGCATTTCAATAGCCTTATCCAAAAACATAAACATGCATTTTGAAACATTTAAAGAAACCGATAAGATAAATTTAACCATCCGGCAACGAAAGGTAATTTACCTGGTAAGTAAAGAAGCCATCAACAACTGTTTTAAATATGCAGCATGTGCCAATATTTATTTCAGGCTCACTCCACATGGATCTAAATGGCAGTTGCAGATACAGGATGATGGAATTGGATTTGCCACCAATGAAAATTTAAATGGCAATGGTTTAAAAAATATGCAGGCAAGGGTTTTAGAAATTGGTGGTACAATTACCATACAATCAAAGCACGGTGAGGGAACTATCATTACGTTACATTTTTAAACCCCTCATTTGAGGTGCTATAAACAATCAACCATCAGCTTACATTTGTATTGTGAATGCAAATAAAGAAATTCAGGTAGCTATTTTTGAAGACAATCCAATTATGATGGATGCCTATCGTTCTATTTTGAACGGCTCCCCCGGCTACACCTGCACCGGCAGTTTTACAAGTTGTAATAACTGGAAGCATGATATTGAAAAAAGCAAACCGGATGTAGTGCTGATGGATATTGAAATGGCAGGTATCAATGGCATAAATGCAACAAGGCTTATCAAAAAAGAATTTCCCGCCATCAGGATATTAATACAAACGGTTTTTGAAGATGATGCAAAAATATTTGAAGCACTTTGCGCAGGGGCCAATGGCTACATTTTAAAAAATACTTCCCCGGTTAAAATGCTCGAAGCTATAGCAGATGTACAAAGCGGTGGGGTAGTTTTCAATCCTGCAATAGCAGCAAAACTCGTTACGCTTTTTCAAAAATTTATAGTACCCATGGCAGCTACTGTAGATTATCAACTCACCGAACGGGAAAAAGAAATACTTCAATTACTTACTAAGGGCATGCCAATGCCCCGTATTGCAGAAACCATCCTGCTTAGTTATCACACCGTAAGGGACCATGTAAAAAGTATCTACCATAAACTTCATGTAGCCTCCGCTACAGAAGCAGTGTCTAAAGCACTAAGAGAAAATCTTGTATAGTCTCTCCCGCAATGTCCCATAAAATAATTTAATCTTCTCCCTCAATTGAGGGATTGCATTACTATGTACCGGCTGGTAGTTTTGATGCGGTAATAAATTATTAAAACTACCGTAAACTTAAAAACATGAAAAAGATTCTTCCCTTATTTACAATCATTTTTGCAGCGCTTTTTTTTAATAGCTGCCAAAAAATTGATAAACCTTTTAGTGAAGCAGTAAACGCCTCAAAAGTAAAAGGTTATCCCGGCAATGTAGCTACCGACTGGTATAAATTGCAATTGCGCCTTTCGCTTGAACGCAATTCAACCATGAATGGTGCCTACTACGGTTATCTTGGTATTGGTTTGTACGAGTCAATCAGGCATGGTATAGTTAACTCAGTTAGCTTTTCTTCAAAATTGTATCAAATGCCCGAAATGCCTGCACTCGAAAAGAATAAAGATTACCAGTGGCAGGTTAGTGCAAATGCTGCAATGGCGAGTTTGCTTCGCTTTTATAATACCGGTTTAACACCGGCAAACATTGCCAGCATCGATTCTTTGGAAAATGCCTGGAACAAAAAATTCAATGCAATAGCTCCCTGGTTTGGCCGCTCCCAGGCTTATGGCCGCAGCGTTGCCACTGCAGTGTACAATTGGTCGTTAACAGATAATTTTAATCCCTCCAATGCAGGGTATAATCCACCTGTTTTTTTTGGTGCCTGGGTGCCTACACCTCCCGCATTAGCAAACGGCATAATGCCCTATTTAAAATTAGCCCGACCTTACCTGGCATCAAATATTAACAGCGTGGCTCCGGCCTATCCTTTCGCTTATTCCGAAACGGTTAATACTGATTTTTATAATATTGCAAAACAGGTCTATGACGTTTCACTAACATTAACACAAGATCAAAAAGACATTGCCTTGTTTTGGGTTGACCAGGGTAATGGAGTAGGATATACACCTAATGGCCATCAAATATCGATTGTAATTCAGGCATTAGAAAAGCAGCAATCCTCTCTTTTCGTTGCTGCCGAAACATTCGCAAAAGCAGGTATCGCAATGCGGGATGCTACCATTATTTGTTTTAAATCTAAATATGAATATAACCTCATCAGGCCGGTTACATACATTCGCAATTTCATAGATCCTAACTGGCTGCCATTTGTAGTTACACCACCTCACCCCGAATATCCTTCTGCCCATTCGTTTATAACCGGCTCTATTATGCAGGCAGTTTCGCATGTTTTGGGAAATAATGTATCTATAACCGATCATACGTATGATTTTCGGGGTTATCCGTCCAGAACATATACTACCCTTTTTAAAGCAGCAGAAGAAGCCGGCGCAGCACGCCTCTATGGAGGTATCCATTACGAGCCTTCGTGTACTATTGCATTGGGTTTAGGTTTAGATCTCGGCAACAAAATTGGGGCAATAAAATTGCATCCATAAAAAAATGCAACTTTAAATTTTATCAATACCAGCAATTATTTTCATCCCGGTAATTTCAATTACCGGGATGAATTTTTAAAACTGCTTTATAGATATTTTAGAAATTATTGCCCGGGCAAAGAAGCAGCTCTGGGCATCATCGTTGTGTCACTCTCTTCTACCACATACCTGTGTGGAGCTTTATCCACGTTATAAAAAGCCAATAACTTCTTATGGCTTTTTTAAATTTGTGCTGATACAGCACAACAGGTAAATTACTGACTTTTATTTTTGTTTATTCAACAAACCCAATTGTAGCTCCAATTTGCTAAGATGTAATAATCGTTTTAATTTATAACGTAATTAAAGATACCAGTTGGTATGCCGCACAAGAGGGCGACGCAACAATGTTGACCATTGTTTCACAGCCTGGACAAAAAATTTATTCACTTTTTTATCCGTTGCGAAATATAACTGCTGTTTCTTTCGGTATTTTAACCTTTCCCATTTTGTTGCCTCTGCTTACAAAATATAAAAACTACACCTCCTTTTAACACATTTTAACGGCAATACATATTGTGGTAAAGTTTTTGTAAGTCCATTGTTCGTAATTTCGCCGCAACCTAAAAGTGGGCAATGCCAAGTATGTATTGCCTGTTCAGTGGATGATGAAATAATAATAAACGAACAATAAATAAATATGCTACAAACAGCCGAAGACATACGCCTGCTGAACGAAAAGATTAATCATGCAGCGGGTTTTGTAACCAGGATAAACGATGAGTTAAGTAAAGTAATTGTAGGTCAGCACGGGATGATTGAGCGGCTGCTCATTGGCTTATTAAGTAACGGGCACGTATTGCTTGAAGGTGTTCCCGGCCTGGCAAAAACTTTGTCCATCAAATCCCTGGCGCAGGCCATTCATGCAAATTTCAGCCGCATACAGTTTACGCCGGATTTGTTACCTGCAGATGTGGTAGGTACCATGATTTACAACCAGGCAAAAAATGAATTTATGGTGCGGAAGGGCCCCATCTTTTCGAACTTCATTTTAGCTGATGAAATAAACAGGGCGCCTGCAAAAGTACAAAGTGCGTTGCTGGAAGCTATGCAGGAGCGGCAGGTAACCATTGGCGATACCACTTTTAAACTCGATGAACCCTTCCTGGTGCTGGCTACACAAAACCCTATCGAGCAGGAAGGTACTTACCCATTGCCAGAGGCCCAGGTTGACAGGTTTATGCTGAAAGTAGTAATTGACTATCCAACAAAATCAGAAGAGCAATTAATTGTACGCCAAAATACCCTCGGCCTTTCTTTTCCTCCAGTATTTGCGGTTGCATCTACCAGCGAAATATTAACCGCTAAAGAATTAGTGCGGCAGGTGTATATGGATGAAAAAGTAGAGAATTATATTCTGGATATTGTGTTTGCTACCCGCTATCCTGATAAATACAATTTGCCAAAATTAAAACCACTGATCAGTTTTGGTGGCTCACCCCGGGCCAGTATTAACCTGGCACTTGCATCAAAGGCGTATGCATTTTTAAATAAAAGAGGGTACGTTATTCCTGAAGATGTAAGAAGTATTTGTAAAGATGTACTACGCCATAGAATTGGATTGACTTATGAGGCAGAAGCAGAAAATGTAAATGTGGAAATGATCATCAATGAAATTTTGAGAGTGGTAAATGTGCCATAGAAAAAGCTCCCTCAATTCCCCGAAGGGGAACTTTAAGAAGAGCACATGGATGAAGAGGTTTTTTAATTTTTTAATACTTACAATTTTATATTCTTACACTCTTGTTTAAAAAGAAAAGCGATACCGTTCAGGATACTACTTCAGTTTCTCCCCCTTCGGGAGATTTTGATGGTGGTGTGCTTACTACTGAACAGATTTTACGAAAGGTAAAAGAGCTTGAAATAAAAAGCAAGAAAATTACCACGCATTTATTTACCGGTGAATATCACTCTGCCTTTAAAGGAAAGGGAATGAGTTTTAGGGAAGTAAGGGAATATTATGCAGGTGATGATGTGCGCTTTATTGATTGGAATGTGAGCGCCAGGTTTAGCCACCCTTTTACAAAAGTGTTTGAAGAAGAAAGGGAGTTAACCGTTTATTTACTGATAGATGTAAGTGCCAGCAATATGTTTGGTACCGTTACAGGAAGAAAGCGTGACATGATTACCGAAATTGGTGCAGTGCTTACTTTTAGCGCCATCAATAACAATGATAAAGTTGGTGCCATTTTTTTTAGTGATAAAATTGAAAAATACATTCCCCCAAAAAAAGGCAGGCAGCATGCCCTGTACATAGTGCGCCAGTTACTAACGGCCGAGCCTGTTGGCAAAAGCACCAATATGGAGGATGCTATAAAATTCTTTAATAAAGCTTCGCATCAAAAAAGTATTGCGTTTTTGATGAGTGATTTTGTTGATGCAGAATATGAAAATGATTTAAAAGTAATTGGGGGCCGGCACGATGTGATAGGGTTACGCATTTACGACCGTATGGATATGCAATTGCCGGAGGCCGGACTAATGCAGGTGGTAGATCTTGAAACCGGCCAGCAACAATGGATTGACAGCAGCGATGCTACTGTACAGTATCATTATAAACAACGGTTTCTTCAGCAGAGTGAATTGTGTAAAAATTATTTTCGCAAGGCCGGCGCCGACCTCTTGCACATTCGCACCGATGAAGATTATGTAAAAGTGCTGCAACAGTTTTTTATTAAAAGAAGTTGATTTTAATGGATAATTGATAATGGATAATTAGGTAATGGATAATTGATAATTGAAAATGGATAACAGGATATTGCGGAAGTTTTTTTTAACCGGGCTTATGGCCTGTTTTTCGTTCCTGTTATTGTATGCTCAACCTTCAGTTAAAGCTACCGTTGACAGAAATGAAATACTAATTGGGGAACAGTTTAAATTAACTGTAGAAGCAAATTTTATTGCAGATGCCCGCCAGGTCCGCTGGCTTTCTGTTCCGGATTCATTGCAGCATTTTGAAGTAATCAACAGGAGTAAAATTGATTCCCTTTATACCAACAACCAGCTATCAGGCATTGCACAAACTTTTACATTTACAAGTTTTGATTCAGGCAAGTGGGTGCTGCCTTCTTTTCTAATTGGTATCGAGCCGGCAAAGGGTGATACTACTTACAATTATTTTACTGACTCAGTTACCATTACTGTTTCATTTTCTGCCTCTGATACTACCAACCAATTGAGGGATATAAAGCCTGTGATGGATGTGGAAACCTTTAATACAATGTGGTATTGGATTGGCGGTGGTGCATTATTATTGTTACTTATTATTTTATTGATATGGCTTTACAGGAGAAGGAAAAAGAAAGTTGTTTCACCCATCCCCGTAAAATCAAATTTATCAGCTTATGATGAAGCCATGCAGGAATTAAAAAACCTGCGGAAATATAATTTTTCTGATGCCAGTGACATTAAGCTGATACATACCAAACTGGGCGAAATATTAAAGCGTTATTTGTCACGCAGGGAAAATGATAATTACCTGAATAAAACTACCAGCGATATGCTGATTATTCTAAAACAGGTAGGCGTAAACAATGAAACACTTGGTAATGCCGCAGCTACTTTACGTGCCGGGGATGCAGTTAAATTTGCAAAGTATTTGCCGCCGGCACATGAAAATGAAGCAAGCCTGCAATCAATGGAAGCAGTAATAAAAACAATTCAACTCAATCCCCATACTACACCTTAAACCTATCATCTTTTGTTAACCGATTACTTCAATGATATAAGTTTTGCTGAACCCCGGCTTTTTTGGGTGGCGTTGTTGTTGCCGGCAATGGTGTACTGGTATGTAAAAAATAATAACCGGCAGCAGGCAGGGTTAAAAGTTTCGTCCATTAAAAGTTTTAAAGGAATGACCTCCTGGAAAAACTACTTCAGGCACTTGCCTTTTGTGTTAAGATTGCTGGCAGTAGCATGTATTGTAGTGGCGCTTGCCCGGCCACAAACACGTAATGAAGAACAGCAGGCCGAGGGTGAAGGGGTGGATATTATTTTGTGCATTGATGTAAGTGGTAGTATGACTGCACAGGATTTTACACCCAACCGGATGGAGGCTGCAAAAAAAGTAGCGGCTGATTTTGTAGACAAAAGATTAACTGACCGAATTGGCATAGTAATATTTTCAGGAGAAAGTTTTACACAATGCCCGCTTACTACAGATAAAGCAGTTTTAATATCAGCCATTGAAAGTATCCGCAATGGTTTGCTTGAGGATGGTACAGCCATTGGTGATGGCCTCTCCACAAGCGTTGACCGGCTGCGTACCAGTAAATCGAAAAGTAAAGTAGTAATCTTATTAACTGATGGGGAGAACAATGGGGGTTTGATTGGCCCAACAAATGCGAAGGAAATTGCCAAAGCTTTTGGCATAAGGGTTTATACTATTGGAGTAGGTACAGATGGATACGCTCCATTTCCTATAAAGACCGACCTGGGGGTAATTATCCAGCAGCAAAAAGTAACCATTGATGAAAAACTGCTAAAACAAATTGCCGGAGAAACCGGCGGTAAATATTTCAGGGCAAAAGACAATGCAGGCCTTGAAAATATTTATACAGAAATTGATGGACTGGAAAAATCAAAAGTAGAAATTTCAAAAATCACCAGATACACCGAAAAGTATTTTCCTTTGGTAATGGTTGCGCTGGCATTTCTGCTGCTGGAAGTTTTATTGCGCTTTACCGTTTTCAAAAAATTCCCTTAGCCTTAATGTTTTTTGACATACCGTAAGTAAAGTTCCACATAGGTATGCCGTAAAAGTGAGTGACACAACGATGTTGACCATGGCTGCACTGTGCGGACAATAACTATTATCCCTTTACGGATTGTATAAAAGCAATTATTGTAATTTCGTGCCAACATGAAGGCAACAGTTTATAAAAGCACGGGTAGCTGGTACATTGTACAAAATGATGATGGCGATGTTTTTAATGCCCGGATAAAAGGGAAATTTAAAATTGATAATATTACTTCTACCAACCCGATTGCTGTGGGTGATGTGGTTACTACCGAAATGGAAAATGAGCTGGAACACTCCCTTACAATTACCGGCATTGACAAACGCAATAATTATATTACCCGTTCATCGCCGCATAACCGCAACCAACATCATATCATTGCCAGCAATCTCGATCAGTCTTTATTATTCGCCACCTTACGTGAGCCAAGAACATCCCTCGGTTTTATTGACCGGTTTTTAATTACGGGTGAGGCCTACCACATTCCTTCGATTATTGTTTTTAATAAATCGGATTTGTACAAGCAAAAAGAGCAGGATAAATTTGAAGAGGCAAAAAACCTTTACGAAGCCATTGGCTACAAAGTGCAATTGATGAGCATCGAAAAAAATGAAGGAGTGGAGGAAGTGAAAGAATTACTGAAAGATAAAATCACCTTGCTAAGCGGCCACTCCGGCGTAGGCAAATCTTCGTTTATAAATATTGTGTTTCCGGAGCTGCGTTTAAAAACGCAGGATGTAAGCGACTGGAGTGGCAAGGGATTACACACCACTACTTTTGCAGAAATGTTTAACCTGTCGTTTGGCGGAAGGTTAATAGATACGCCGGGCATAAGGGAGCTGGGCCTGGTGGATATCCCGAGGCAGGAGCTCTCTCATTATTTTCCTGAAATGCGGGCACTACTCAACGACTGCCAGTTTAATAATTGCATGCATATCAATGAACCCGGCTGCGCTATAAAAGATGCGGTGAATACGGGCACCATCCATACCGACCGGTACGTGAGTTACCTGAGCATCCTTGATTCAATCGAAATAAAAAAGTATTGATGGTTAATAGGCACGGCGTTCTAAAAAATGTGCAATTTCAAGTACCGCATTATTTTCAAGCAAAATGCTTTTTAAATGATGGGGAAATACAGATACGCCATTAAATACATTGTAGTGCAGGGTAAGTACCTGGTTTTTGTATTTAAAGTCCCAGTCTAATGTATCTACATCATCTACCTGGTTCAAAAAATTAACGTTGAGTTCTGAGCTTAAAGTTTCTGCGATAGCGTAAAATTTGGAGATGCCGCAGTTGTCGTCAATAACGGCTTCGGTATTGCCGTGTTTGGTTTTTAAATGATAACACATAGATATTGGGTTTAGGGTTTAGGGTAATTTTTTCAAAAGGGTTTTTCAGATTCCTGTGTCACCATCTACAGCCTTACAATACTATAACTCTTATTCTGCTTTTTTATTATGTAATTAGTAATATTACTGCAAGTTGCTTTTCTGTGTTTTCCTTCGTGCCTTTTGTGGCAAACAAAACTTAGTAGCTCTTGCGGCCACCTTTATATTTCGCCTTGCTGGCTGCTTTTAAGGCCTTGGGGTCGCAGGATGCTAATTTCTCAGCTCCTATATTTCTGCCATCAGTTGGGCAGCCATATTTATCTTTCTTTTTAAAAATAAAACAACTGCTTAAAAAGGCAATACATGCAATGGCGGCTAAAATTTTTTTCATGATTTAAAGTTAATTTTTTTACTGCAACAATTTGCTATTTAACCTCACCCGGCAAAGGTTCTGAAATATCCTCATCCTTAAACCATCCACTGTACATCAGGTAATTATTTGCAATCCGGTTTATTTCACCACTAATCAGTTCCTGGCTAATATCTTTTACTTTTTTTGCAGGCACACCGGCATAAATACTACCCGGTTCTATTATTGTTTTTTCAAGCACCACGGCACCGGCGGCAATAATGCAGTTAGTACCTACCTGTACATTGTCCATCACAATAGCTCCCATACCCACCAGCACATTATCAGCTATAACGCATCCGTGCACAATGGCATTGTGCCCGATACTAACATTATTTCCAATGATAGCCTTTGTTTTCTCGTAAGTACAGTGTATCACAGCGCCATCCTGCACATTTACTTTGTTGCCCATGCGTACACTATTTACATCGCCACGTATCACAGCGTTAAACCATACGCTGCAATCATCACCCATTATTACGTCACCCGCAATAGTAGCATTGGGTGCAATAAAACAGTTGGCTCCCATTTTTGGAAACACGCCTTTTACCGGAAGAATATAAGACATAGATTTTGTTTTTTTGAGGAATTTTAATTCAATGTTTTTTAAAACCATTTTTTTACCGGCATTAAATCATTGGTCATCATCGTTGTGTCACTCCCTTGTACCGCATACCATTGTGGATCTTCAGCCTTCTAACTTTAATAGTTTTTATTTTTTCGCTACTGAAATTAAGATTGGTACTGCTATTAATTTTTACAACGAATATCAAACTTTCTCAGCGAAATTTGCAACTTATGAACCAGCGACAGTTATTTCTTAATCATGTAGGCCAAACCTCCCAGGCACCGCTTGCCCTGGAGATTGTAAAAGCCAGTGGCAGCAGTATGTGGGATGTTGATGGCAAGCAATATATTGATTTGATTGCTGGCATAAGTGTATGCAATATTGGCCACCGCCATCCAAAAGTAATTGAGGCAATCAAGGGCCAGTTAGATGCCTATCTCCATATTATGGTGTATGGTGAGTTGATTGAAAGCCCACAGGTAACTTATGCAAAAAAGTTGACCGATCATTTGCCTCCCTCACTCAATTCAGTTTTTTATACCGCCAGTGGAAGCGAAGCAACCGAAGGCGCCATGAAACTGGCCAAACGTTTTACAGGCCGTACACAAATTGTATCGTTTAAAAATAGTTATCACGGCAGCACACAGGGAGCATTGAGTATAATGGGAGATGAATATTGGCGCAATGCATTCCGCCCATTATTACCCGGCACCATCCAGCTAAATTATAATTCGTTTAAAGACCTTGACCGCATTACTGTGCAAACGGCTTGCGTAATAGCTGAAACAGTACAGGCCGAAGCTGGCGTATTGGTTTCTCAAAACGGTTGGCTCACGGCGCTGCGTAGCCGTTGTACACAAACAGGTACCCTGCTTGTGCTCGATGAAATACAATGTGGCTTTGGCCGCAACGGAACTTTGTGGGCATTTCAGCAATTTGATGTGGTGCCTGATATTTTATTGTTGGGCAAGGCCCTGGGTGGTGGCATGCCGATGGGAGCATTTGTAGCTGATAAAAATATAATGGATTCACTTACTCATAATCCTGTGTTAGGCCATATCAATACTTTTGGCGGTCACCCCGTTTGCTGTGCCGCAGGCCTTGCCGCCTTTAATGTATTGCTCGATGAAAAATTAGCAGAAGGCGTAAAACAAAAGGAAGCACTTTTTTTAAAACTGTTGCAGCATCCCAACATTAAAGCAGTAAGAAGTTGCGGCCTTATGCTGGCTGTTGAATTTGAAAGCTTTGATTATAACAAGAAGGTGATTGATACACTGATAGGGCAGGGTGTATTTACAGACTGGTTTTTGTTTGCCCCCAACTGTTTAAGAATTGCGCCGCCATTAAATATCAGTAATGAAGAGATCAGCCTTGCCTGTAATAAATTAATGAATGTGCTGGATAACATTGAGCAATAGTTTTAAAATCCCCGTTCCGAATTTTCTTTTATAAATAATTTCTTGTAAAATTCACGGGGATCACTTTACTTTGTAATTCAAAGTACTTTAATATGGATCAGCAAACACAACCACAGGAAGATCTGCAACATATCAAACAGATGATGGAGCGAAGCAGCCGCTTCATTAGTTTAAGTGGCTTCAGTGGCATAGCTGCCGGGCTTTGTGCTTTGGCAGGTGCCTGGTTTGCAAATACAAAAATTAATTGTTGGGTAAATGGAGATTGCACCATTGATGGTTTAATTGACCGTGGTGGTATTAAGTTATTGAACGATCTGCTATGGATTGCCACGCTTACTTTTGTTACAGCATTCATTGCAGCATTCTTTTTTACCTGGTTACGCAGCAAAAAAAATGGTATCCCTATGTGGGGCAGCGCCACCGTAAGGTTATTCTGGAATACAGCAATACCGCTTATAGCCGGTGGTATATTTATCATTCGTATGATGCAGTTAGGTCAATTTGAACTGATAGCCCCGGCCTGTTTAATATTTTATGGATTGGCGTTGGTAAATGCAAGCAAATATACATTGGGTGAAGTGCGGTATCTTGGCTATGGCCAACTGGCATTGGGTTTAATGAATTTGTGGAGCATTGGGTATGGGTTATATTTTTGGGCAATGGGTTTTGGTGTTTTGCACATTATTTATGGAATTATGATGTGGTACAAATATGAAAGAAATAATTAGCTAATGTGCTAATTAGCTAATGTGCTAATCAGTAATGGAGGCAGCAAATGGAATTTAATTAAAAAAATGAACCCGATCAAGGACTTAAATAAAATTTTTGACAGCAGGATCCGGCTGGGAATCATGAGTGCATTGATGGTGAATGTGGAAGTGAATTTTAATGAGCTGAAAGAATTGCTTGATATCACCGATGGCAACCTGGCCAGTCATTTAAAAACGCTGGATGAATCCGGGACCATCAAAGTACAAAAAGGTTTCATTGGCAGAAAAACCAATACAACTTATTCGGTGACCAAGGCTGGTGAAAAAGCCTTCAGAGCCCATATAGCAGCACTGGAGGCAATGATTAAAACAACGAAATAATTTTTTTTGTAATTACACTTTGAAAAACAAAGTACTTTTAATATGCTCATATTTATCAGGTCACTTGTATTGTGTTTTACCGTTTGGGTTTTAACCGCCTTGCTTAATACAGCATTAGCTGGTACATGGCTCTGTTTATTTGCCAATGAATACAATCAATTTTCAGGTACCTATATGATGGTATTAATATTTACACTCATTTTTTCTGTACCGGGTATGTTTTTTTTCTGGATCATACTGCTGGCAACCTGGGATAATGAAAATTTATTTCGCACTTTATTAAAAGCCGGTATGGTCATTTCTTCATTGTCAACAATGATACTTTTTGTACTTCCGCATGGCCTTGCCCGGCATGAAATAATTCCACTTTCAGCCTGTATTATTATTGCGGCTGTTGCATCAATAATGATACATCATTTTTGGATAAAATCTATTTCAACCAATAAAAAAACTGAACACTATGCATAAGCTTATCATAAAACTCCGCTCAATACTGTTGGTTTTTCTAACACACAATATGGCTTTGCCTGTTTTAAAACTTATCCGGTCGCCACAAAAATTTCCATTCACTAAAGAGGAGCTTCACCTATTGCCCGATGGAACATTAGGTAAAGACCTGGTAAACATGCTTGATAAAAAGCAACTCAATTTGCTTCCCTATTATGCAAAGCATGATATTAAGCATATACTGCTTCAATATGATACTACGGATGAAGGAGAGGTTTGTTTGCAATGCTTTATGCTGGGCAACGGGCATCTTTCTTTCCCGGTGGTTGCCACAGTAATTTATGGTGCCCTTACCATGCCCGAATACTGGAAGTGTTTCTTACAAGCTTACCGGCGTGGTGCCGGCAGTATTTCTATTAAAAACTGGCAATGGTTTCATTTGCTGCATCAATCTACCCATTCACTCATTTGCAAAATCAACAATGATGAAATCAATTAGAAATTACCTGGTAAGCCTTGGTTATTGTTTACAGCTACTCTTTATTCAACTAATAAGATCAAAAAATAAATAAAATATGAAACCCTCTTTAAAAGTTATTTTGGGAACATCCGGCGCAGTATTATTTAACCTTATTTTCTGGCAAGAGAAGCTTGCACTTAACGCAGTATTTTTTGATGTGTTTATTCTCTGGTCGGTTTTTATGATGTACCCTGCGGCTTTTCGCTTACCTGTTATGAAATGGCTGCTGGCGGCGCATATAATTACGCTGGCAGCAGTCCTCTTTCATAATACTGTATTAAGTAAGCTGGCTTTTAGTATTACACTGGTATTGGTAGTTGTATTTACGCAATACCTTCATCGCTCTGTATGGTATGCGGCTGCCTCGGCCCTGATGAATTATATACTGGCACCCGTTTCATTTTTTGGCAATATCAAATTGATCCGGTATAAATTTTTTAATTTGAGTAGTGTAGGTAAGTCGCTGCGTTTTGTGATTGTTCCTTTATTGCTGCTGGGTTTATTTTTTGGCCTGTACAATTTTGCCAATATTGTTTTTAAGAACATGATAAAAGATATTGGCCAGGCAGTAGAAAATTATTTCAGCCGTTTCTTCGAGTGGTTCAGTTGGCAACGTGCAGGCTTTCTGTTGCTGGGGCTTTTTATAACATGCGGTTTATTATTAAAAAGCAGTGTAAATTATTTTTCAGCCGCTGACCAAAAAATGCAGGATACACTTTCACGTAAAAAGAAGAATACCGTGCGTTGGAGACAAACTGCCTGGTTTGATTTACTCTCTTTACTAATGGGTAAATTTGCCACCGGTATATTAGCCCTGCGCAACGAAAATACTACCGGCATCATTAGCCTGGCGCTGTTAAATGTACTGTTGCTTTGCATAAATGTTATCGACATTGTATTTGTATGGTTTGGATTTAAGTACAACCATGATATCAACCTGAGTGAATATGTGCATGAAGGCACTGGCCTGCTTATTTTTTCCATTTTACTTGCAATGGGAATTTTAATGTTTTTCTTCCGTGGGAATTTAAATTTTTACAAACAAAATAAATGGCTGCGTTACGGGGCTTATGCCTGGCTTGTTCAAAATGCTTTGCTGGTAGTATCCGTTTTATTCAGGGATTATTATTATATCGCACATTATGGCCTGGCCTATAAAAGGATTGGAGTACTACTTTTTTTACTATCAGTTTTATCAGGGCTAATTACTGTGATTATAAAAATTCACCAGCGCAAAACGGCCTATTATTTATTAAGGGTAAATGCATGGTTTGCTATTATCATGCTGGTGGTATGCTCCTGTGTTCATTGGGATGAAATGATTGCAGGTTACAACCTGGCACGTAAGCACACAATTACTCCTGATGTAAAATTTCTGCTTACACTTTCTGATAAAACTTTGCCGCTTTTGCAGAAAAATATTGAAGTGCTTGATAATCCGGTGAAAATTGAAGGTGGCGAAGGGGAATCGTTGTACCGTTCTTCTGCTACACCGAAGGAGCTTTTTGAGATGCGTAAAAAAACATTTATGAAGGTTCAAAATGAATACTCATGGCTCTCATTTAATTTTGCGGATGAGTATATTAAGCAACAATTGACGCAACCGGTTTCCTCATTATCTGCAACACACTAATTCCTTTTTTGTATGGTTGCAGGAAAAAAAATGTGGCTGGCTGGTGAGAATATCAGCCAGCTACAACCAACCGTACTCGGTGTCCTCACAGACCGCAACCTTTATGGCGTTACGACAATTTTAAATTTACCCATTAGCATTCGAATACTTATTTTAGTATCCTCTATAAATATTATGAAACTATTCAGATCTTTTCGGTACGCATACGATGGCATTGTTTACTGCTGTAAAACCCAACTTAATTTCAGAATCCACCTGGCCGTGCTTGCATTTGTAATCATTGCAGGTTTGTTGTTGGGCATCAATAAAACCGAATGGCTTTTCATAATTGTGTGGAGTGTACTGGTATTGGTTTTTGAAATGACAAACACAGCCCTTGAATTTTTGTGCGATACCATCAGCAAAGATTTCCATCCTGGTATAAAAGTGATAAAGGATGTTGCTGCCGGGGCAGTACTTGTTTGTGCTGCAGGGAGTGTGGTTACAGGTGCTATTATTTTTCTGCCTAAAATTCTTGAGTTTTTTTAATTAATAGCAGATGTTTCATTGGCAATTTTTTCCTGCGCTCTTTCATATAATGTGGGTAAAGTACCACATTGGTATGACGTACAAGGGAGTGACACAACGATGCTGCCATGAAAATCAACGTTCGTCAACAAAAGCATCAATCAATTTTAATTCTTTCCATTTATAACCCCGATGATGATCTGCTTTAAAAAATAGTATAAACTATTTTTTAAAGCAATTATTATTACTCACTTTTGCAGGGCAATTAAGTAGGTGTTTAAAGCGTTATACTAACTAAAACATCAGCAATAATTAATGATTTTTAGCTAATCCCTTTTAAGATTAATAAAGCACTAAATCAATATTTCACCACCTGGCCCCCGGGTAAGGGTATAAATTTTTATAGATTGTGACAGGTGTATTTAAATCCAATAATCCCTACAATACCTTCCTGTTGCTGGTTTACGGGCTGCTATTAAAGCTGCCCATGTTTATTCACCCCATAATCCCACAGCCCCGCCTTACAGATGGATTTCTTTTTAAAGCACTGCTGGTGCAGCTTTCAGGGGTAGGTAAGTCATTGCCGGTTATTTATCCATTTATTACCTTAATATTATTGTTTACGCAGGCCATTACATTTAATGGGTTGGTAAATAACCAGCGCCTCATGCAAAGGCCCAATTACCTCACTGCAATGGCTTATTTATTAATTACTTCACT
>JANMVB010000169.1:0-3857 GCA_031392305.1 Ferruginibacter sp. | reverse complement strand
TGGGAACAGCCGACCTGTTGATATAGAATTTTATACTGTCGAATTGGTAATTTTTATTGGCAGCTATTATCCTGCCGGCGATGCTGTTGCATTTGTTGAGTAAAAGAGTATCGTAAATAACGGCATTACTTTTAAACAAATGTATCAACGCAGTATTTCTATCGGTCAACATTTCATGATACAATGCCTGTGCGGATTTTTCAGTATATTTTTTTGGGACAGTATATTTTTCCAGTTCATTTATCCTGGTTTGATACCGTGTAGCGCTGAGGGGAGAAAAGGTGATACTGTTTTGCTGTGCATTTACATTACCTGAAAGCATTGCAATAAGCAAAACAGCAGGAAATATGTGGGCACGTAATTGTGTACGTAACTTAAGAAAAGAAATCATTAGGGCGCAAATTAGAATTGGTGGGTAAATATAGGCAAATATGGAATATACCAATCAAGTCTTCAAAAGTTATGGGCGGGTTGTTTTAAACCCACTGACGTGTGTCCCCCACGGCCCTTAACGGAATATTTTTTTGCAATACGTTACAGTTTTCAATATTTTATTAATAAATATTTTTGTCCCGGCAAAGAAGCAGCTATAAGCAACATCGTTGTGTCACTCACTTATACCGCATACCTATGGGCAGCTTTAATTGCGTTATAGATTAATCACAAGAGCTCCCGTTGTTCCCCTTTTATTCAAACGTAAAATTAACAACAGGCAATATACAAGATCAGGTCCTTCGCCTGGTAACAACAACCATGGAAGCAAACATTATTTTGAATCAGTGATTGGTAGGTACACAAACTACTGCTTAGATAACCAATTACTCATCTAATACTTTGCTAATAGAAGAACACCGCTCTTCCTTTCCTATTGACTGGCTGGTAGCATATTTCTAACAGCACTGATCTTCCACACTTTCTTTTCTGTAACCACTAAAAAAGTACTCCACATTTTCCGGATGGTGCCATCCTTATTTTGTATTTCATATTTACAATCAACAATAGCACTTCCTGCATTAAGCATTTTGATTTTTTCAACACGGAGTGTTCTTGTACCTGGTGTGGTTGCAGAGCTTTTTATCATGCCCTCCACTGCAGCGCTTATACCGTCTCTCCATTCACCGGTAGATACCAATTGATCCACATCGCTGGTTAAAATACTCTTCAGCAACACGGTGTCTCTTTTTTCCCTTGCTTCGGAATATTGATCAATTAATGCGGTGATGACTTTTCGTTGTTGCTCATTTTCATTTGGCAGGTTGTGCTGGCCATATAAAAATAACGGGCCGGTTACATTTATTAAAAGAAGTAATACAATACTTTTCATGATGGTGCTTTTAAAATATGCTGGTTTAAATTGCCCACTTGTTTGTTTGTAAACTGAGCAGTTGGTACTACTAACAGGTAAAGTTATCCGAAGTTTTAAAGTTCTGGAATATGAGGCACTTGCTTTAAAAAGTATAAAAGCTGTGAGGACTAATCACCACCTCCGCAACTACTGCAGCCCGAACTACAACTCGAACCTGAATCCCCTGCATCATTACCGGATAAACTATCACTTGTACCAGAAGTCTCCCATGATCCACTGGCGCCTGCTCCTTCAAAACTACCACCGCCAAACGCCTCAAATTCAGGAAATCCGTTTGAATGATTGGAAGACCCGGATGAAACAAAATAAGAATAAAGAGGACTTTCATTTATGAGTGTATCATTCGATCTTTTCTTTTGTGATTCATACCCCAATGCAGGAGCAGTGGCTTTATCAAATTTTGGAACGCTCCAAATTGCCGAAGGTGGATCAACACTAAATTCTGTTTTATAAAGTTGGATGGTATCAAGATATTGGGCATTAAAAGTTCCGGTCTGGTCTGCCATGGGAACGAGTTCCGGATTATGGTCAAAATCGTAGTGGATGATATCGGTACAGAATTCCCTGTAAGCTTTGCTGAATAATAAATGCTCGTGCCATACTTTATCAATCACCTTTGATGGCGTTGCATTAAAATCACTGATTACACCCAGGTACACAAACTTCTTATATTCTGAAATTGCCTTTAATGAAAACTGATTGGTCCAGCCTGTCTTTCGTGCCACTTTATTTGCAAAAGCCCTGGTAGAAGCATCGGCTCCTCCAAATTGTTCTTTTATCTGATTCCATAAATTTGTAGAAACCAAATTATCAAAATGATAGGCTTTTATATTAAGCCATAATTGTTTTTTATTCATGACGAAGCATATTATTTACTGAACAGAACGTAAATTAATAAATTTTGTATTATTCAATATCCAAATAAAAAGTCTGGCAATTAATCTATTAAAGCAATTAAAGCTCCCCATAGATATAATGTACAAGAGTGCGACGCCCATGAAGCTGACCTTTGCTTCTCAGCCGGGACAATAATTATTTTTACGTTATAATAATCTTTTTCAAACAACATTTTTTCAATCTTTATAATTGGATATATTCTGTAGCAGCATAATTACCTGGTAAACTTAGCACGCTGATATAAGGTTTGGGTACTATTATAGATGTTGTCTATGAAGTGTTAGTTTTAATAGATAAAATATTTGATAATTTTGATGTTAAATTACGCTCTCTTAAAAAAATTTATACCAATATGGATAATCTAAAAAGTACACCTCCTGCAGAAAATTCTATTCTGCATGACTTAAACAAAGAAACCATGAAGTGCCCGTTTATTAATGGCGCAATGCAAAAAACGGCAGGTGGTGGCACCTCAAACCGTGACTGGTGGCCAAACCAGTTAAAACTAAATATCCTCCGGCAAAATTCTTCCCTGTCGGACCCAATGGACCCGAACTTCAACTATGCTGAAGCGTTTAAGACCCTTGACCTTGCTGCGGTGAAGAAAGACCTTTTCGACCTGATGACGGATTCGCAGGATTGGTGGCCGGCAGACTATGGCCACTATGGCCCCTTCTTTATCCGCATGGCCTGGCATAGTGCAGGTACTTACCGCATTGGTGATGGCCGTGGTGGAAGTGGCTCTGGCAGCCAGCGCTTTGCCCCGCTTAACAGTTGGCCCGATAATGCCAACCTTGATAAAGCCCGCCTGTTGCTATGGCCCATTAAACAGAAATACGGCAATAAAATTTCATGGGCAGATCTGATGATACTGGCCGGTAACTGTGCATTGGAATCGATGGAGTTTAAAACCTTCGGTTTTGGTGGGGGACGTGTTGACGTATGGGAGCCTGAGCAGGAAATATATTGGGGTGCAGAAACCGAGTGGCTGGGAGACAAACGACATACCGGCAACCGTAGCCTGGAGAATCCGCTGGGTGCCGTGCAAATGGGCCTCATCTACGTAAATCCTGAAGGGCCCAACGGCGAACCTGACCCGGTTAGATCAGCGCACGACATTCGTGAAACCTTTGGTCGCATGGCTATGAATGATGAAGAAACAGTAGCGCTTATTGCGGGCGGACACAGCTTCGGCAAAACACACGGTGCCGCAGACCCGAAAAAATACGTTGCCCCTGAACCTGCCGGTGCAGGAATAACAGAACAAAGCCTTGGCTGGAAAAACAGTTTCGGCAGTGGATACGGCGGCGATACCATTACCAGCGGACTGGAAGGTGCCTGGACAAAAACCCCGGCCAAATGGAGCAACGACTATTTCGATCATTTATTTGGCTTTGAATGGGAACTAACCAAAAGCCCCGCCGGTGCACACCAGTGGAGGCCGAAAGATGGTGGCGGCGCCGGTACTATTCCGGATGCACATGACCCTGCTAAAAAGCATGCACCATTTATGCTTACAACGGATATTGCATTAAAGGTTGATCCTAATTATGCGCCGATTGCAAAACGTTTTCATGAAAATCCGGATCAGTTT
>JANMVB010000118.1:0-20327 GCA_031392305.1 Ferruginibacter sp. | reverse complement strand
ATATATTGCACAAAGTGTTATTTCAAAACCATAGCCTCGAAAGTATTTGTGAACAAAACAACCTTACCCGGCCGGTAGCTTTAAAAAAAATAGCAACAGAAATTACTGCAATCCGCAACAATAGAAAAGAAAACCGTTTTGTATTTAAAGAAATTTTTAACCCATTTAATAAACAACTCGCCATTTTGTTTAGCGCTCATTGATACAAAAGACATGGTGATATCAAACAGTCAATTTTAGAATGACACATTATAACCAGAAATCCCCTGAAGCCAACAGGCCAGATTATCATATACTTCTTGCTGAGGACGATTTTGATGATTTTTATCTTTTCAACTATACGTTGGAACACATGGATATTCCTTTTAGTTTAAAAACTGTAAAAAACGGCGAGCAATTGATGGGTTTATTAAACACGGAAAATACAGATCTTCCTGACATAGTTTTTCTTGATATAAATATGCCCATCAAAAACGGCTTCGAGTGCCTGGTAGAAATCAAGAATAATGAAAAACTGGCACACCTTCCGGTTGTTATTTGTTCTAATTCTTATGCCCCCCTGGTATTAGAACAATTATACAATGATGGAGCAGCATTTTATATCCGTAAACCAGATGAGATTGAACAGTTCAAAAAAATGCTTTTTAAAGCTTTATCTTTTATTAGCGGGCCATCTAAAAAATTACAACCTTCATTCGAAAATTTCTTTCTTGCATATTAGTTGCCACCCCACTATATCATTACTTCATAGATATTGAAAGTTTTCTCTTATGTCCCGGCGGGGTTTTCACAGCGTAAACCACAAGTTATAAAAGCACTAACCGTGAAACCCCGACGTGTTAGGCACTCAAAACCTATAATCTTTCAGGCCAGGAATTTTAAAAACTATTCAAGTAGATTATAAACCGCCTGAGAGTGGCAGCTAAGTGTTGATAGTTCGCTTCTACGTAGGGGTTTCACGGATGCAGATTTATAGTTTTAAGAGCTTCCCGTGAAAACCCCGCCGGGAAAGAGTGAGAGCCCTGTAGGGGCGTAATAATTATTGAAATATTTTTACTATAACATTTCAATAAAGCTGTTTAATGCTTTTGTTGCGCCATCAGCGCAGGATGAATTGTAAATACACTCTTTTGTAACCAAAAAATTGATCAAAAAGAAATATTAAAATAGGGATGGTTTTATTAGTTTTGAAAAAATACAATCAATGAAAATAGGAATAGCGGCAGACCATGGCGGTTTTGAATTAAAAGAATTTCTGAAGGATTATCTGGTATCTGTAGGGTACGAGGTTAATGATTTTGGGGCTTATGAATTAGATAGGACAGATGATTATCCTGACTATATAATTCCGCTTGCAAAAGCAGTTGGCACCGGTGAAATGGAACGTGGTATTGCCGTATGCGGCAGTGGTGTGGGGGCAGCAGTTGCCGCCAATAAAATAGCAGGTGTAAGGGCCGCATTAATCAATGATTATTTTTCTGCCCACCAGGGTGTGGAAGATGATGACTTGAATATACTCTGCCTCGGTGGAAGGGTAACTGGTAATATGGCGGCAAAGGAATTTGTACAGAGTTTTTTAAATGCAAATTTTACCGGCGAAGAAAGGCACAACCGGCGTTTGCAAAAAGTAAAAAAACTGGAAGAATAGCTAGTTGTATTTATTCATCATCACTTTTATATCACTAAATAAACCAGCCGCTAACTATTTGCACTATGCCAACAAAAATTTTAAAATCGCTTTTTTTAGATGTAGGTGGCGTGCTCTTATCCAATGGATGGGGGCATGAATCCAGGGAAAAAGCAGCCAAAGAATTCAACATAGATTATAAAGAAATGAACATCCTGCACGAATTCATTTTTAACGTGTATGAAATTGGCAGCATCAACCTCGAGCAGTACCTGGATACCGTTGTTTTCAATCATCCCCGTGATTTTACCAAAGAAGATTTTAAATCATTTATGTATGCCCAGAGTGTAGAATTGCCCGGCATGTTGCAATGGCTGAAAGAATGGAAAAGTTCCGGTTGTGGTTTTAGGATCATCTCTATCAACAACGAGCCCAAAGAACTGAACGACTACCGCGTTAGCAAATTTAAACTGCACCAGTGTTTTGATGCATTTATTTCCTCCTGCGAAGTAGGCATGAGAAAACCAGACCCGGGCATTTTTAAACTGGCAATGGGCGTGGCGCTTACCACACCCGAAAATTGTTATTATTTTGATGACCGGCTAATGCTGGTTGAAGCTGCCGCAAGGTTAGGCATTAACGCATACCATCACCAGGGTTTTGAATCTACTAAAAGTATTATTGAAAAATTATAACTCACTATCAAAAAATTACAATGGCAGAAAATAATTATTCCTTTGGCATGATCGGGCTGGGCACTATGGGCCGCAGCCTGTTATTAAATATGGCTGATCATAATTTTAAAGTAGCTGGTTATGATAAGGATATAGAAAAGACAAAGCTGCTGGAAACAGAAGGAAACAATAAGCCGGTAAAAGGTTTTAATTCCCTTCCTGAATTTGTGAAAAGCCTGCAAAAGCCACGCTCGGTAATGATGCTGGTGCCTGCCGGTAAAATAGTGGATAGTGTAATTGAAGACCTGTTGCCCTTGCTGGAACATGGCGATATAATTATAGATGGGGGAAACTCTCATTTTACTGATACCAATCGCAGGGTAACTTACCTCGAAGTAAAAGGGTTGAACTTTTTTGGCATGGGTGTATCAGGTGGAGAAGAAGGCGCTCGCCGGGGGCCAAGCATGATGCCCGGTGGAAACAAAGAAGCCTACCACCATGTGCAACATATTTTTGAAGCCATTGCTGCCAAAGTAAATGGTGAGCCTTGTGTTACCTATATTGGCCCGGGTGCTGCCGGGCATTTTGTAAAAATGGTACACAACGGCATCGAATACGGGCTGATGCAACTAATATCAGAAGCGTATGAAATTATGCGAAAAGGTTTGAAGCTGGATAATGCCGCAATCGGGGAAGTATTCAAAAGCTGGAACGAAGGCAGGCTGCAATCTTACCTGATAGAAATTACCAAAGATATTTTTGCTTTTAAAAAACAAGGTGCTGATCATTTGTTACTGGATGATATTAAAGATGAAGCCAGGTCGAAAGGTACGGGCAAGTGGACTTCGCAGGTGGCCATGGACCTGGAGATGCCGGTAACCGTTATTGATACTGCCGTTTCAATGCGTGACCTTTCAAAATATAAAATGCTCCGTACACAGCTTTCAGGTAAGTACGGCAATGATGAAATTGACCTCGGCGTAGATTCACCCGAAGAATTTTTATCCTCGCTGGAGCAGGCATTTTACTTTGCCATGATCACCAGCTACGCCCAGGGAATGCACCTGCTTTCAAAAGCCTCAGCAGAATATAAGTATGAACTTAACCTGGCAGGCATTGCTAAAATTTGGCGGGGTGGTTGCATCATCCGCTCAGGTTTTCTGGAACAGATTTACCAGGCATTTCAACAAGATAATAAACTGCAGCATCTGCTACTGGATAAAGATGTACAATCACTCGTAACTGAATGCCTGCCTGGCATGCGTACAATAGTTGGCGGGTCAGTAAAAGCCGGCATAGCCATCCCCGCTTTTGCAGCATCCTTAAGTTATTTTGATACCATACGAAGTAAGAATATGCCATCTAATCTCATCCAGGCACAACGTGATTATTTTGGAGCACATACTTACCAGTTAATCGGGCAGGAGGGAGTGTTTCATACAGAATGGAATTAACAGCCCCCTGCCCCCCGAAGGGGGGGGCCAGGCTTATGATATTTCTGGGGTTTCTTTCTAAAAAATGAATTTTTTTTATAGGTAAATGTATTACGGTTAATGGGTAAAATTAGTGGTGAAAAAAGTGTGTTGTATTTCGTTCCATCGGAACGATATCTAGGTAGAAAAAAAAATGATGATGAATTGTATTTCGTTCCATCGGAACTTTATGTGGGTAGAAAAAAAATGATGATGAATTGCATTTCGTTCCATCGGAACGTTATGTGGGTAGAATAAAATGATGAATTGTATTTCGTTCCATCGGAACGTTATGTGGGTAGGTTAATTAATCAACCAGTTCTTTGAAAATATAACGTTCATCATATTCTATTTCAAATGCTTTCAGGAAAGCTATATACTCTGCCAGAAACGTTTGTTTTTGGTGGTGTTGTTCCTGGTTTTGAATATAACGGATCACATCAGGCACGTGGCTTTTAGAATAAGAGAATGCCCCAAAGCCTTCCTGCCATTCAAATTTTTGATGGGCAAAATGATTATCATTGATCCATTTACCACTTTCAGATTTTATCACCTGGATTAGTTGCGACATATTCTCATCCGGCCTGAATCCAATGAGGATGTGCAAATGATCGGGCATGGTATTAATCTGCAACATTTTGTGTTTTTTATTTTGAATAATTCCTGTAATGTATTGATGTAATTCCTCTTTCCATGACGGTTGTATTAATGCTTTGCGGTATTTTACGGCAAATACAAACTGGATATGTAATTGGGTATAAGTATTTGCCATGTGTAAAATTTATTTCAATAAAATTATAATTTAATTTGGCTGTGAGCATAAAAATTATTGGCAGGTAGATAACCCGGAACCAATATTTTGCTACACACATACCGTTCCTAAGGATCGAAAACCAAATGCTATTTTGCATGCTACCCACATATCGTTCCTATGGAACGATATGCAAATGTTGTTTTATGCTAATATCCACATACCGTTCCTATGGAACGAAAATCATATACTATTTTTTATGCTACCCACGTACCGTTCCGATGGAACGAAAATTTAAAACTAAAAAATTTTTTCTTTACATACCATAATAAAAGTTCCCCATAGGTATGACGCACAAGGGAGTGACACAACGATGTTGACAAATGCTTTTTTTGCCGGGACAAACATTATTATGCAAATATTTGCAACCATCCTGAAATATAATTTTTCCTTACAATTAAAAATTCACCCAAAAAATATTCAATAAAAAATTATGAAATCTGTAAAATCATCTCCTTCTATATTTGTAATTTTTGGGGGCACCGGCGATTTGAATGCCCGAAAAATAACGCCGGCTTTGTACCATTTATTTTTAGATAACTGGCTGCCGGAGCAATTTTCAATTATTGGCACCGGCCGTACAACCCTTACTGACGAGGCATTCCGTGCTACGTTGCTGGATGGTATTACACAATTTAGCCGCAGCGGCAAGGCCGATGATATAAAATGGAAAGCCTTTGCTTCGCACATTTCCTATATCGTATCTGATGTAAAAGACACTGCTTCTTATGCGGCCTTTTCTGAAAAAATAAAAACCCTGCAGGATGAATGGAAAGTAGAAGCCAATATTATTTATTACCTGGCGGTGGCCCCGCAATTCTTTCCTGTGATTGCCGAAAATATTTCTAAAAATGCGCTATGTGCTGATATTGCCCGTACCCGTATTGTAATTGAAAAACCCTTTGGGCATGATCTTGAATCGGCAGTGGAACTGAACAAATTACTGAAGGGAATATTTGATGAAAAACAGATTTACCGCATCGATCATTACCTCGGTAAAGAAACCGTGCAAAACATCATGGCGTTCCGGTTTGCCAATGCACTTTTTGAACCCCAGTGGAACCGCAATTTTATTGATCATGTACAGATATCCGTTACCGAGCAGTTAGGCGTTGGCGATAGGGGCGAATATTATGAGGGCTCCGGTGCCTTGCGTGACATGGTGCAAAACCACATCCTGCAATTGCTGTGCATTATTGCCATGGAAGTGCCGGTAAATTTTAATGCAGATGAAATACGTGACCGTAAAGTAGATGTACTGCGGGCCATGCGGCAATTTGCCCCCGAAGATATTAAAAGGAGGGTAGTAAGAGGGCAATATGGCGGTGGCTGGATGGAAGGAAAAGAGGTGCCGGGATACAGGGAAGAAGTAAAAGTTAACCCTGAAAGCAACACGGAAACTTTTGCCGCCGTAAAATTTTTTATTGACAACTGGCGGTGGGAAGGCGTGCCGTTTTATGTACGCACCGGCAAGCGCATGCAGCATCCTTCATCCGTAATTACCATTCAATATAAAAATGTTCCGCACTCTATTTTCCCAAGCGAAGCCTCCGAAAACTGGGAGCAAAACCGCCTCATCATCAGTATACAACCGGAGATGAGTATCCGCTTACAGGTACAATCAAAACGGCCCGGCTTAAGCATGGTGCTTAATAATGTTGATATGGTGTTTGATTATAAAGGCACATACCCGAGCGAAACACCGGAGGCATACGAAACACTTTTGCTGGATGTGATACAGGGCGACCAAACCCTCTTTATGCGTGGCGACCAGGTAGAAGCTGCGTGGGAATTGATAATGCCCATTTTAAATCAATGGCAAAATAAACAAAGCCTCAGTTTTCCGAATTATGCTGCCGATACCTGGGGCCCCGAGCTTGCAGAAGCACTGGTAGCGCAGGATGGGTATCATTGGTTTACCCTGCCGCACAATCATAAAAAGAAATAATTTTTTTTGAGTGATGTAATTTTTTGTCCGGGCTAAGAAGCAATGTGGTACATCGTTGCGTCGCACTCTTGTACTAAATACCAATGGGCAGCTTTACCTGCAATATAGGTAGCCCACCATAATAACTACCCTTGCATATTCATTATAAAAAAATACACCAGTGAAACTTAATATTTTTAAAACCGTAGATGAAGTGCTTGCAGGCCTCGCCGATTTTTTTATTATTTCTGCTAAACGTGCTATTGAGTTGCATGGTAGTTTTGCAGTTGCACTCTCCGGCGGAAGTTCGCCCAAAAAGTTATATAGTTTACTGGCATCCGATCGGTATAAAAATAAGGTTGACTGGAGCAAGGTTTATTTTTTCTTTGGTGATGAAAGATATGTGCCGGCCACCAGCACTGAGAGTAATTACAAAATGGTAAAGGAGGTACTCTTTGATCCCTTGGCAATTGAAGAAAGTCATATTTTCCCTGTTAATACATTACTGTCGCCCCACGATGCGGCCCGGCAATACATGCAGAATATTCACAACCACTTTAATGGAAAAGACCCACGCTTTCACCTGGTGTTGCTGGGCCTTGGCGATAATTCACACACTGCATCACTGTTTCCATATACTTACATTTTACATGAATCAAATGCTACCGTAAAAGAAGTCTTTCTTCCCGATCAGCAGGTGTACCGTATCAGTTTTACTGCCCCGTTAATCAATAAGGCACATAAAGTTGCCTTCCTTGTTTATGGGGCATCCAAAGCACAAGCCGTTTACAATGTCCTGGAAGAAGATATGAATACAGAAATTTTCCCTGCGCAACTAATCATGCCATTAAGCGGCGATGCCGAATGGTTTTTGGATGAAGCGGCGGCAAATAAATTGCCATAACCAATACAACTATTCATTAATTCAGCATTTGGTTGAAACTATTTTAAGCTTGAATTTTTTTTAGGAATTGGCATTTTGTTCGCAAAGCGTTTGCTATTTTTTTTGAGACTTCATTTTCTTTTTTTTCTTGATAAAAAAAAGAAACAAAAAAAATCAAGACTGCGAATAAAAAGGCTGAAAATTTCAACATTAGCCTAAAATCAAGGAACTCGCCGCAAATAGTAAGAAACTTTGAAGTGTCTGCCCGGCTCAAACAACCTTGATTTTTTTACGGCTTATGTTGAAATTTTCTAGCACTTTTTATTCGAGGCCGTTTCTGCATTCTTTTGCGAAGTAAATGCCTAATCCTAATTATTTTTTACCTGCCTCCGTCACCATCACCTTCAATTTCCCAGGCATCATTTGCCCTGTTTCCCCACAGTTCCCTGTCGGCGAGTAAAGTAGCTTCCATCTCTTCAGTATTCCTCCGAACTGCAATTACATATTCTTCATCAGTGCGGATAGAGGAAAGGTATTTGAGCCTTTTTTCATCTTCTATAAAAAAAGTTTTTGCCCAGCGGTTTGCTTCATGGGCCGGGTGCCCCAGCAGTTTCATAGCATCAACCCCTACACGAAGGCTGGTATCAATTGTTTCCCTGTAAATATGCAGCATACCAGCATTCATAAGGTTATAAGCATCATAGCGGTTGGTAGAGCGCACGAGCATACGCAGGCTGGGAAAATGCTTTTTAATGGTTTCAATCATTTCCAGTCGTTTAACCTCATCACTGATTGCAATGATAATCAGTTTGGCTTTATGAGCACCGGCAATAGCAAGCAGATCGTGCCGGCTGGCATCTCCATAGTAAACCTTAAAACCCATGCGACGCAGGCGGTCCACACTATCACTATCTATATCCAGTACCGTGGTACCAATATTACTGGCATTCAATAACCTGCCCACTGTACTTCCAAAATGTCCGTAGCCGGCAATAATTACCTGGTTATCTTCATCTGCAACATCATGCTCCCTTTCATTGACCGGCTCGCTGCCTTTGCATAACCGGGGCTGAATCAGCTTTTCATTGATAAGCATCACCAATGGCGTTAAACCCATACTGATGGCAACCACCGCTATCATACTGTCTGTTATTTCTTTGGATAATATCCCTTCCTGCGATGAAAAGCTAAATAGCACAAAGGCAAACTCACCTACCTGGCAAAGCCCGAAACTGAATAGAAAATTTTGGGCATTGCTTATTTTAAATATTCGGCCTAAGAATAACAACACCAGCATTTTTAAACACATTACACCCAGTACCAAACCAAGTATCAGTAATGGTTTTTCCATTATCAGGTTAAAATCAATGGATGCACCTACGGCTATAAAAAACAAGCCCAGCAGCAAACCTTTAAACGGGTCAATATCACTCTCCAGTTCGTGGCGGTATTCGCTATTTGCCAATACTACACCTGCCAAAAATGTACCCAATGCCGGGCTTAAGCCAACGGTTGTCATTAGCACAGCGATGCCCACCACCAGCAGCAAAACTGTAGCGGTAAACATTTCACGCATTCCTGTTTTTGCAATAATGCGAAAGGCCGGCCTCACCAGGTAACGGCCTACAACAATTACTGCAATTACAGCACCCAATACTACCAGGGTTTGTTCCCATGCCGGTAAAGTTTTAACCCATCCGGTTTCTGTATGAGCTGTAGAGCCGGTGCCTGCAGCCTGCGGGGGTGCCAAAAACGGAAACAGTGCCAGCATTGGTATCACGGCAATATCCTGGAAGAGTAACACTGCAAATGAACTTTCACCGGCGGCAGATTTCATCAATCCTTTTTCATTGAGCGATTGTAAAACTATTGCAGTAGAAGACATGGAAATGATCATACCAAGTGCCAGTGCCTGCCTCCAGTCAACATGAAGTAAAATACCAATGCCGGCAATTAAAAAAGTGGTAATGAGTACCTGCAATCCACCCATGCCTGCTATTGCTTTACGCATACGCCAAAGCCTTGATGGCTCCAGTTCCAACCCAATCACAAAAAGCATCATTACTACCCCGAACTCTGCAAAGTGCATGAGGTCTTCTCCTTCTTTGCCAATAAATTTTAAACAGGCAGGGCCAATGATGATACCGGCAATCAGGTATCCTAGTACTGAACCCAGTCCTGATTTTTTTGCAAGGGGTACCATTATAACTGCGGATGCTAAATAAATCATGGCCTGAAAGAAAAATGATTCCTGCATAATGTGTTATTTAAATATAAACTTTCAGATTAAAGATGCTACATGTTGAGAAACCATTCCATTTAAACAGTCTCCGTAATACCTGCCGACGAGTGCAGGTCATTCAAGTATTCCAGTTTTTGTAAATCATCTGTTGTTATTATGCCGCTAACCAATGCTTTTAAAATTGCAGCATATTGTTCACCATATTTTTCGATGGCAGGTTGGGTTAGTTTGTGTGCACTATGTATTACAAAAGGCGGCAGGTATTCCATTTTGCAAAGGCTGGCAGTTTGTTTAAAGGGGAGCAAAAAATCAGTTAGCGGGTGCTGATGAAGGCCAGTAGTTGAATAAGCTTCTTTGCGGCTGCCGCATGATATTGCGTTCAATATTTTTTTCCCAATTAAAGCTTTTCCATTTGGTCCGTACGCCCAGTTATATTCCAGTGCAAGATCAAGCCATTGCTTTATAATAGCGGGGCCGCTGTACCAAAAAAACGGGTGTTGCAAAATAATAATATCATGCTGTAGCAATAATTCCTTTTCACGCTTTATGTCAATATACAAATCCGGGTATTGTTCATATAGATCGTTAAACGTAACACCCTCAATGTTTTGGCAATAATGTATAAGTGTTTTTTGAACCCTCGATTTACTCAATGCAGGATGTGCAAATTGTATAAGTACCTTCGGCATAATATATTTGGGTGCCCGCTTCGGGAGCAATTTAGTTTCACAATAAAATGATTTCCAACATCTGTATCCGAAGTTAAATTTTAAAGCTGAATTTATTTGTCGGTAGCTTAATCAGGGGTTCAAATGTTAAGTCAATTGGCCTTTGTGGCTTTAGAAGAGTAAATAATAGTGATCCCTATTATTTCAGACTCCTGATTATTTTACTGGTATAATTTGAGAAACTTTTAAAATTTAATTTAAAAAAATATGGTGGGAAATGATGCCATGGAAATCTGAATTAGAATGGAGCGTCGCCAATGTCGATGCCATGAAATACAAATGCTGGTAAACAAAAAATGTTTTCTAAACAACCTGTAAATTAATTACAAAAATAAGATGGAAAAAACAAATACGCTGGTGGTAGGGCAAGGCATTGCAGGGTCGGTTGTTGCTTATATGCTGCACCGTAAAAATATACCATTTATGGTAATGGATCCTTTGCCTGCAAACTCAGCAAGTCTTGTAGCAGCGGGTATGTTTACACCCATTAGTGGTAAGAGAAAAACTATCCAGGCAATTACGTTGCAGCAAATTCCATTTGCAATAAATGTTTATACTGAAATAGAAAAACTGCTTGGTACCCAACTGCTACATCTCAGCAATATTTACCAGGCATTTGCATCAGCGGGTGAAAGAGATGAACTGATGCTAAAGGCGGGCAAAGATGATTTTGCAAGATTGATCAATAAATCTCCGGAGCTTTTGCCACACATCAAACAGCCATTTGGTGCGATAGAAATAACAGCTTCGGGGTGGGTGGATTGTGAAGGATTTATCAATGGCTTTCGGGAATGGTTAAAGGCTGCTGGCAGATTGCTTGAAGGGTCTTTTACTTATGATGATTTGATCATTGATACATCCTTGATGCAATACGGGCAAATGCAATTTGAAAATATAATTTTTTGTGAAGGGTATCATAGTATGGATAACCCTTACTTTAAAGAGGAAAATATTATTCCATGCAGCGGTGATGTACTTACAATCAGGTGCCGGGACCTACCGGTAAATAAGATTATTAAAAAATCCGGCATCTACCTGGTGCCATTGGGTAACGAAACATTTAAGGCAGGCGCAACTTACCACTGGCACAGCAACGATGAAATACCTGGTGAGGAAGGCAGGAGGGAACTGGAACAAAAATTAGAGGGGATGTTGAATGTAACATATATCATTACAGATCATAAAACAGGTATAAGACCCACTACCCAAAACCGGGAAGTGATTTCGAAACAACATCCGGTTTTTAAAAATATGTTTATGTTGAATGGGTTGGGTACAAAAGGAGTTATACAGGGGCCATGGTGGGCAAATCATTTGGTGGATCAATATATTTCAGGACACGATTAAAATTAAAACCCCAGCTCTTTTTTTATTTTACCAGGTAGTTTATCTTTCACTAGTTCATAAGATTGGGTAATAAATTTTTTCCAGTCATTTTTTTTAATCCTGGTGATATCATCTATCCACACCCATTTGTATTTGGCTACATAAGGAGCAGGTTTAAAGCCGGGCCTGGTGCATATTTCTTCAAATTCATCCTCATTTACTTTAATGGAAGCCGATACAGGCGACTGATCAAGCCCCACAACACAAAACATTTTTCCACCAATTGAAAAAACGAGGTCGTGCCCCCATTTAATATCTTCTTTTACTGAAGGCAGGCCATTGCAAAATTCTTGTATATCCTCGAGGTTCATAAGTATGATTTAAAATTTTTCTATACCACAAACATTCTTTATTCCAAATTAATTTCTATGTATATCCATCTATTAAAAAAGGATTAAAATTAAAATGAACTGATGAAGATAATAACTATTCAGCTATGTGGCAGTACCGCAAATATCTTATAAGTCAACCACAAATCATTAATCCCAATCTCTGTTCTCTGAATGCAATAAAAATTAGGTTTCTTTGCAATGCAATGGCATTATTTATTACATCCTTAAACTCCGGTAGCAATGGCAATTGTTATTACATTGCAAACAATGCAGAAGCCGTACTGATAGATGCCGGCATCACCTGCCGGGAAACTGAAAAGCGCATGCACCTGCTGGGGCTTTCAATGAAAAAAGTGAAGGCAATATTTATCTCACATGAGCATTCAGATCATATCAGGGGGTTAAAAGCTATTGCTGAAAAATATTCATTGCCCGTTTATATTACAGGCGGTACCTCATCAGGCGGCGGTGTACGTTTAAGACAGGAACTTGCCATTGAATTCAATGCCTACAACCCAATTAATATTGGCGGGCTTTGTGTAACTGCATTTCCCAAACACCATGATGCGGCAGATCCCCATAGTTTCATCATCAATTGCCACGGGATAACCATCGGCGTTTTTACTGATATAGGTACAGCCTGCGAGCCATTGATAAAACATTTCAGCGAATGCCATGCTGCTTTTTTAGAAGCTAATTACGATGAAGAATTATTGCAAAATGGAAGGTATCCCCAGTTCTTAAAAAACCGCATTCGTGGCGGTAGGGGCCATCTATCAAACAACCAGGCGTTGGAAATATTTACGAAACACAAGCCGCCTTTTATGAGCCATCTGTTTTTATCACATTTATCCAAAGACAATAATTGCCCTGAACTGGCACACCGGTTATTTCACCATCATGCAGGTAGTACAGAAATCATCATTGCCTCCAGGTATGCGCAAACGCCTGTATATACCATTCAACAACCAGTTGCTGGCCATAAGGTTTCGGTGGCACCGGTTTACTCCCTGCGGCCTGCCCAGCTAAGTCTTTTTTAAAATGAAAATTTGTTCTGGTTGATTACAATTTATTACCGGCCTTTGGAAAAACAATCACCGGCTTAAATTTTTTGGCTTCTTCAAAATCCATCAATGCATAGGAAATAACAATTACAATATCACCTTCTGCGCCCTTACGTGCAGCGGGGCCATTGAGGCAACAAATTCCGGAACCACGTGGCCCGGTTATGAGGTAGGTTTCAATTCTTTCGCCATTGTTTACATTCACCACTTGTATCTTTTCATGTGCAATCATATTGGCTGCATCCATCAGGTCTTCATCCAGTGTAAGGCTGCCAACATAATTAAGGTTTGCTTCTGTAATCACCGCCCGGTGAACTTTCGATTTCAATATTTGTATTTGCATAATTTTTTATTTAACACCATAACGTAAATGATACGTGTCAATTGTTTAAGGTTGTAAAACTAATTATCTTTTGTTGCAGGCATTGTGGGAACGAAGGGAAAAGATTTTGAAATCAATAAACTACCACCACCTAACCCTACACCTTCACCGACGACTCCCTGATTACAAACTCGGTTTGTAAAACCTTAGTTTCAAATTCTGTAACCGGCCTCTTGCTCTCAATTAAATTGATCAGTAATTCAATGGCAACCTGGCCCATTTCAAAAGCAGGTAAGCGGATTGTGCTTAAAGTGGGCGCAAAAAGTTCGGGTATATTTGAATTGGTAAAACCTACTATCGCAATGTCATGTGGAATATGAAGCCCCGAATTTTTTATTGCTGTAAGGCAGCAGGTGGTTATGCGGTCGCCTGCAGCTATGATGGCATCTGGTTTTTCTGTTGAGGTAAATAAATTGCTGAGCGCTGCTTCAATTTCTTCTGCAATCATGCCGCCGTAAGTACAATATTTTACCAGCCTTTCATTGTAGGCCAGGCCATTTTTTACCAATGCATCTTTATATCCTGCAAGCCGTTCCTGTGTAATAGAAAGAAAAGGGGCAAAGGTGATATGGGCAATATTTTTATATCCGTTATTAATTAAATGTACCGTAGCGTCATAAGCAGCTTTATAGTTATCAGCTATTACTTTATGGGTAATTATTTCGTTGGTAACCCGGTCAAAAAATACAATAGGTAAGCCTTTTTCATGCAGGTTGATAAAATGAGCAAGGTTGGTGGTTTCACTTGAAATGGATACCAGCAAACCATCTACCGACCGGGAGGCAAGGTGCTGCACATTTACTACTTCACGCTTATAAGACTCATGGCTTTGAGAAATGATAACATGGTAGCCCCGGTTGTATGCAATAGACTCAATGCCATTGATAGCCTGCGAAAAAAAGTTGTTGGCTATTTCGCAAACAACTACGCCAATGGAACGGCTCTTTCTTTCTTTTAAACTCAATGCAATGGGGTTGGGCCGGTAGTTAACTTTTTCTGCATATTCCAATACCTGCTTTTTGGTTTCGGCGCTTATTTCATGACTGCCCCGTAAAGCACGTGAAACTGTGGAGGTAGAAATGCCCAACGCTTTGCCAATATCTTTAATAGTTATGCTTTCAAATTTCATGGATTGTAAATATCGCTCAAACTGAAATTTATTCAGTCAATATTTTATTGAACAAGTGTAAAAATTTAATTTCTTCCCGGGAACGTTTGCGTAAAAAAAACGGTCTGTTTAGCAGTAAGATTGAAAAAAACTGTTTAGCATTGAATATTGATTGCAGTACTTACTACACTAATTTTTTGGCTATATGAAAAAGCTGCCATACTTTTTTTTATTTGATGCCATCATGTTTTATGCAATCAGTAAAACCAAAAGTTATTATACATTTCATTAAGCGGCTATAGGTGAAACAAATGCTGATCATATTTTTCTTTCTGTTGGTTTCATTTAAATCGTTTAGCCAAAAGGTTCTTTACCCGGCAACATTCACGGTTGCAAAAGATGGTTCAGGTAATTTTAAAACCATACAAGAAGCAGTGTTTTCGGTAAGAGATCTTTCCCAGCAAAAAGTAACCATCTATATCAAAAACGGTGTCTATCATGAAAAACTGGTAATACCATCCTGGAAAACAAATATTGCACTGGTAGGAGAAAACAAAGACAGCACCATTATTACCTGGAATGACCATGCCGGTAAAAGGTTGGCCGTAAAAGATGAATTTCTTAAAACCGACACTTTAAGAACTTATACATCATATACTGTATTGGTACAAGGCAATGATTGCAGCATCAGTAATGTAACAATTGCAAATACAGCAGGCAGGGTAGGACAGGCAGTGGCCTTACATGTGGAGGGTGATAAATTTATGGCGATCAATTGCAACCTGCTTGGCAACCAGGATACCTTGTATGCAGCTACCACCAACAGCCGGCAATACTATAAGGATTGTTACATAGAAGGCACCACCGATTTTATATTTGGAGAAGCCACGCTGGTGATGCAAAACTGTATTATAAAAAGTTTATCCGATTCATACATCACTGCAGCATCT
Source organism: Ferruginibacter sp. (assembly GCA_031392305.1). Classification (GTDB taxonomy): domain Bacteria; phylum Bacteroidota; class Bacteroidia; order Chitinophagales; family Chitinophagaceae; genus Ferruginibacter. Next base: position 4,741 of record JANMVB010000118.1, on the reverse strand, counting down.
ACCAGGCCGGGCCAGCCGTATGGATTTGTGTTTATAAATTGCAAACTTGTGGCAGGTGCAGATGCAAAAAAAGTTTATCTTGGAAGGCCCTGGCGGCCTTATGCAAAAACGGTTTTTATTCATACAGAAATGGGACCGCATATTTTAAAGGAAGGTTGGGAAAACTGGCGCAACGCTGAAAATGAGAAGACAGTTTTTTTTGCTGAATATAAAAGTTATGGCCAGGGTGGCAATGGCAGCGCAAGGGTTACATGGAGCCGGCAGTTATCTGCAAAAGAAAGTAAAGCGTACACAACAGATAATATTTTTAAAGGGGTTGCCCCCTGGCAAATTGTAAATTAATTATGAGGCTAAGAAGAGCTTAATTGAAAAACAAATGTTGAACGGAGCGTCGCCACAAATGATGCTATCGGATATACTGTCGGTAACAAAAAAAAGAAGAAGGCATCATAATTTATCTGCTGTATTTTTTTGTAAGCCAGCGATCAAAAAATAAAATGGCAGCACCAAAAAATATGTTCAGGAAGGTACTGAATAGCGGGCTGATTTTAAATATGCAACTTCAAACTTTTAACGGTTTTTTTAATAAGTGATCATCAACGATCTGCTTGCAAACAACATCAATGAAACAAACCAACAATTACCTGTTTCCATTTATCCTTGTAACGAGCCTGTTTTTTTTCTGGGGTTTTGTACATAACCTCGATCCTATTTTAATACCTCATCTCCGCCGTGCTTTCAGCCTTAGTACGGTGCAGGCTTCGCTGGTAGATTCTGCTGTTTTTATCGCCTATTTTGTTATGGCCATCCCTGCTGGTATCATCATGAAAAAGTATGGTTATAAAACGGGCATATTGATAGGGCTTGCTTTTTTTGCGGTGGGATGTTTTTTGTTTGTGCCTGCTGCAAATACAATGCAGTACGCATTTTTCCTGGGGGCTTTATTTGTGGTAAGCTGCGGATTAACGATACTGGAAACAGCAGCCAACCCTTACGCAACCATTCTGGGGGCTGCCGAAACTTCAATACAGCGTTTAAATTTTGCACAGTCTTTTAACGGCCTTGCGGCATTTATTGCACCCATCATTGGCGGCAAATTTATTCTTTCGGATAACCCAGTTAGTGATGCTGAAGTTGCAGCCATGACAGAAAAGGCACGAACTGCCTATTTACTCTCTGAAACGGCTACCGTAAAAATGCCTTATATAATTTTAGGCATAGTGATTTTACTGGCTGCTGCTATTTTCTTTTTCTCAAAATTGCCTGATAAAAAAGATGATGAAGAAGTTGAAAAGCAAGGTATCTTTCATGCCTTTAAACACCAGCATTTAACCTGGGCGGTGGTTGCCCAGTTTTTTTATGTAGGCGCACAAGTATGCATACTTAGCTTCCTTATTTTATTTGCAACCAAGGCTGCCGGTATTACAGAAAAAGAAGCGTCCTGGTATTCTGGCGCTGCCGGCCTTGCATTTATGATTGGCCGCTTTGCAGGTACATTTTTTATGAAATATATAACCCCACCGCGGTTGCTGGCAATTTATTCAGTAATGTGTATGTTGCTCTGCCTTGTCACTATTTTCGGCTCCGGCATTATCACGTTGTATGCTGTAATTGGAATTTCGTTTTTTATGTCCATCATGTTCCCTACCATTTTTGCATTGGGTATCAGCGATCTGGGTAATGATACAAAATCAGGGTCAAGCCTCATAATTATGTCCATTGTAGGCGGCGCAGTTTTACCGCCCATACTTGGTTTTATATCCGACAAAACACAGAACATTCAATACGGCTACGTGGTGCCGTTAGTATGCTTTGCCGTGGTGTTGTTTTTTGGGTTAAAAGGTTACAGGCATAGTGAGAAGGCGGTGGAAGTTTTGGTGAATAGTTGAGATGGTGAATGGTGAATGGTCAATGGTGAATGAGCAATTTTATTGTCCGAACAAAGAAGCAGCTATGGGCAACATCGTTGTGTCACTCACTTGTAGCGCATACCAATGTGGAACTTTAATTACGTAATAATTAAAAACCCAACATCAAAATATGAAACGTCATTGCCTTGCGCTTGATCTTATTGATGATGCACAACTGGTGCAGGAGTATGAAATGTATCACCGGGATGTGTGGCCGGAAATAAAGAAAAGTATTATAGATGCCGGGATAGAAAATATGGAAATTTACAGGGTGGTTAACCGCCTGTTTATGATCATGGAAGTGAATGAAAATTTTAACTTTGAGCAAAAAGCACAGGCAGATGCCTCCAACGAAAAAGTGCAGGAATGGGAGCAACTGATGTGGAAATATCAACAGGCATTACCGGTTGCAAAGCCGGGAGAAAAATGGATATTGATGAACAAAATTTTTGAACTGAAATCGTGAATGGTCAATGGTCAATGGTCAATCACTTGAAGACTGTAAATTAAAATACAATTGTTGAATTTTAGTCCTGATTTTAAATATTATCCATTTCATATTCACAATTGACCATTCACAATTGACGACAAACCATTGACGACAAAAAAATTAAATAAAAATAATGTTTAGTCTTACAAATAAAATTGCAGTTGTAACCGGTGCAGCAAGTGGTATCGGAAAAGCCTGCGCAGAAGTACTTGCAAAACAGGGCGCCGAGGTACATTTACTCGATATGAATTCGCTTGGCCTTGCAGAAGTGGTAGAGGAAATAAGAACGAGTGGCGGAACCGCCACACAATACATTGCAGATGTTACCAGCCAGCAGGAAATTAAATCCCTGTTTGAGAAAATTGGCCGCATTGATATCCTCGTAAACTGTGCCGGTATTTCAAATATAGGGAGGGCAGATACCACCACCGAAGAAGATTTTGACCGGGTGGTCAAGGTAAATGTAAAAGGTGTTTATAATTGCCTGCACGGAGTAATTCCGATAATGAAAAAGAACAGCAGCGGCGTGATAATAAATATGTCTTCCATCGCCAGCACTGTGGGCCTTTCAGACAGGTTTGCCTATAGCATGAGCAAGGGCGCCGTGTTGGGTATGACACTTTCTGTAGCAAAGGATTACATCAATGATGGCATCCGCTGCAATTGCATTTCACCGGCCCGGGTACATACACCTTTTGTAGATGGGTTCCTTGCAAAAAATTACCCGGGCAGGGAGGCCGAAATGTTTGAGAAATTGTCAAAGACCCAACCCATTGGCCGTATGGCAAAACCGGTAGAAATAGCTTACCTGATCCTGTATCTCAGTTCTGATGAAGCCTCATTTATTACCGGTTGCGATTACCCGATTGACGGCGGGTTTATAAAGTTGAATACACCGTAGGGTTGATGGTTGGTAGTTGGTAGTTGGTAGTTGATGGTTGATGGTTCATGGTTGATAGAAATACAATCATTCAAATAAAGCGGCATCAGGTGAATCAGTAAATAAGTTCAGAACTCCTTATCCTTCTTTATAAATTAAAGAGTTATTCGCAAATTGAAAGGGCTGCCATATATCTAAAAGTACAAGAGGGCGATGCAACGATGCTTATTCAGGGCTCAGTTGCCCGGACAAAAAATATAAAAAGCATGGATTTTAATTTGCGATAATTGAGGGGTTCTGAAGTTATAATCATTGGTCCAGCATCAGGTGAATCAGTAAATCAGTATAATCAGTGGTCCTCAGTGGGTCTGATAATTTTAAAAATAAAAACATCCAAATGAAACTAATAAGGTTCGGAGAAATTAACAAAGAAAAGCCTGGTATCTGCATTGATGGGATCAATTATGATGTATCAGGTTTCATCAACGATTTTGATGAAATGTTTTTTGCAAATGGCGGGTTGCCCCACCTGGCATGGATGATATCCCAGCATAAAACGATGTTGCCGGTTGTAGCACCGGGTACCCGTTTGGGCTCGCCGGTAGCAAGGCCATCAAAGATTATTTGTATTGGGTTAAACTATGCCGACCATGCAAAAGAAACCAATGCCACGCCACCAACCGAGCCGGTAATATTTATGAAGTCAACATCTGCAATTGTTGGCCCTTATGATGCGGTGATGATACCAAAAAATTCAGTAAAGACAGATTGGGAAGTAGAGCTGGCAGTGGTGATAGAGCGTAAAGCAAGTTATGTTGAGGAAGCAGAAGCCATGGATTATATTGCCGGCTATTGCCTGCACAACGATATCAGCGAACGTGAATTTCAATTAGAAAAAGGCGGCACCTGGGATAAAGGAAAAGGCTGCGACACCTTTGCTCCGCTCGGCCCCTGGATGGTAACCAAAGACGAGATTGAAGAAGTAGGAAATTTAAAACTCTGGTTAAAAGTAAATGATAAAATAATGCAGAATGGTACAACTGCTAACCTTATTTTCAATATCCCTTTTGTAGTTGCTTATGTTAGCCGGTTCATGACTTTATTGCCGGGTGATATTATTTCAACCGGCACACCTGCCGGGGTAGGGTTGGGGTTTAACCCACCAATATATTTAAAGCCCGGCGACACCATGGAACTTGGTATTGACGGCCTGGGAACAAGTCTGCAAAAATGTATTGAATATGCAAAGAATTGATGCACATCAACATTTCTGGAAATTTGATCCGGTGAGGGATAGCTGGATCACCGAAGATATGGCGGTGATTCAAAAAGATTTTTTGCCACACGATCTGCACCCTTTGTTGCAGCACAATGATTTTGACGGATGTGTAACGGTGCAAAGTGACCAGGCTGAAATTGAAAACGAATTTCAGTTACTAAATGCCGAAGCATTCGATTTCA
>JANMVB010000115.1:0-5289 GCA_031392305.1 Ferruginibacter sp. | reverse complement strand
AGTTGTAAAGGATATGTAAAACGTTTGTAAAACCAGCGAAAACTGTGCTATAAAAGATTATTTTGCACATATGAAGCCTTTTATTCTTTTCGGATCTTCCATCATGATAATTGCTATGTTGATTTCTGCTGTTGCATTTATCAATAAAAAGAATGAAATGCCTGAGAAGCATATAGAAGTTGTATTACGTGAAGTAGGAAATCAACTGTTGCTTACAGCTAAAGATTCCTCCTCCCGGGTGCTGCCGGTTAAGAAACTAAATGAAACCACCTACCAGATATCTTTTCAAAATAACTTTGGTTTTATTTCAGATTCACTCATTGATTTAGTGCAACGAATATTTCAAAAAAATGCCCTGGCAAACGCCTATATAGTGGGTTTGAGGAATTGTAAACAAAATGAAACTGTGTTTGCATTTGAAATAAATGGCCAAACAGGCAATTTAACTCCTTGCAGGGGCCGTAAGCTGCAGGTTGGTTGTTATGTTATTGAAATTGAGCTTTTAAAGAAAAGCAAGTTCAATTTCTATTTGTTGTTGCTGTTGATTATCCCTTTGGGTGTTGTTGGTTTTTATGTAAAAGATACCTTTCGGAAAAAAGAAACGGCAGCACCAATCTTAGATAATACTGATTATATACAATTAGGAACCTTTAAATTTTATACAGATAATAATGTTCTTAAAAGTGATAATAAAACTATTACACTTTCGGAAAAAGAAACAAAAGCACTAAAAATATTTGCAGAAAATATAAATCAAATTGTAGAAAGGGAAAAACTAATGAAAGCAATTTGGGAAGATGAAGGTATAGTGGTGATGAGTAGAAATGTGGATGTATTGGTGAGTAAATTACGTAAGAAATTAAGCGATGATAACTCCTTTAAATTTATTAACGTACATGGCAGGGGTTACAAATTTATTATTGAGTAGGTACCAATTAAAAATAAAGTAAAGGGTAAAACAAATTAGATGGCTGATGAATACTTTGTCAATTGTGATAAGTTGCCTGATATAGATTTAGATGATTTCGTTTTAACCTAGTTAGCACGTTAGGCCCTACTACTAACTACCTATAGCAATACCGCAGTGGCACCCTGCAAGGCGATGGTAAACAAACAATAACCAAAAGCCCCGGTAGCAGCGTTTAACGGGGGATTCGTTTTGGGAGACTTTTGGCTATTGTTGTTAATGTTGGCTGTATGGCATTCGTCTCAAAATGTTATTCTAATTATTTTGTTGTTTTGGCACCAATTTTTTCGCCAAGCTTTTCAAACTCTATATCATTGGGCTCCCATAGTTCAATTTTATTGCCTTCTATGTCCATGATATGAATAAACTTTCCGTAATCAGCCGTTTCAACTTTGTCCACAATTGTTATACTGTCTTTTCTAAGCTGATCAATAAGTGCTTCGAGGTTTTCAACTCTATAATTAATCATAAAGTCTTTTGTTGAAGGCTCAAAGTGTTTCGTTTTTTCATTAAACGGGCTCCACTGTGTAAAGCCTTTTTTTGTTGTATCAGCACCTTGCCTCCATTCAAAAACTGCCCCGTATGCGTTGGTATTTAAACCAAGATGAGTTTTATACCATTCCCTCACTTTTTTGGGGTCCTTGCATTTGAAAAAAATGCCGCCAATGCCTGTTACCTTTTTCAATGGTTGCTCGCTATTAGAATTTGAAATCAGCGTTTTGAAAGCGAACCCAAGTGCAAATGTGGTGATAAGCGTGAGCGTAATCAATATTCTTTTTTTCATTTGTAGATATTTTAATTTCGTGATGGTTGAAGTAAAAATAGCAGTTTACGAGCAGTAATGCTACAGGTGGGATAATAAGTGTAAAGTTATTTTAGTACGAGTGAAAGGCAGTAATAACAAGGAAGACACAGAACGGAGTACTACGCCTGGTGCGAAGCTCTCGGCTTATTTTTCTTAATGTTAGCGGCAGAGGGTTTTATTTGCTTTAATTGCCTTTATCATCTACGTCGCTTGTTAATTTTGTAAATCCTATTACTTCTCCATTATCGTTATGTATAGCGGTAATAAGAATACTACCCCAAAAAATAACTCCTCCTTTTTTTAAGCGCCTTCCGATATGTCTTGCTCTACCTTCCTTTATTGCCTGTGCTATTAATTGTTCAGGAAGACCTGCCTGCCTGTCCTGGGGCATATAGAATATTCTAAAATTTTGTCCAATTATTTCCTCTTCTTTATACCCTTTTATTTTTTCTGCTCCCTTGTTCCATGATAAAATAGTTCCGTCAATATCAAGCAGGATAATTGCATAATCCTGTATTTCAGTAATCATTTTTTTATGAAGTTCTGCGAGTACTAATTTTTTATCCATCTGGTATAATCTGTTTAAGTAAATGTAGTGATGATGGAGGAAATTGCCTCATTAATTAAATTGCAGGTAGGTTTTAAAGTATCTCCGCTACATTGAGCCAATAATCAAAAAAAGTACTGATCTTATATGTTGTCATCCTGATTGATTGCAGCTTTTTAATAACGGTGCCTGCACCATGGCTATAGCATTCTGCATGGTAATGCCAAAGAGGGCTATCCGTTAATATAACTATGGGTATTGAATTGTAACGTTCATCTGATTTCAATCTCTTTAATATCTCAAGCCCTGATTCTGGAGCCGTGTTGTAGTCTAAAAGAATAATTGAAGGCTTTTGTTTTTCCAACGCAGCATACAAATCTGTGGGACAAGATAAAACCGGACCGGAACATTGTGTCCAATATCCTGCAGGGTGCTGGAGGTTAGAAATCTATCATCAGTTAAGCGTTTAATTCATGTGTACTATCAACTATGAAGCCCTATCAAGTTCATTGTGACTCAACTTCCCGATTTGCCGATGGGCCATTAGGTAACATTACCGATAACAAATATCGCAGGTAAAGCTCCCCTCCCCATTGGTATAACGCACAAGAGGGCGACGCAACAATGCTGCTCATAGCTTCTTAGCCCGGACAAAAAACCTTTTAATTGCTGGCGTACTTATTGTATCGTTCTACATAAACTACTTGTATCATTTAAAAAATTGTTGTTGTATGAAAATGTTTTTCGTTGTTGTTGGTTTATTGATTTTTCAATTTGCGGGTGCACAAAGGGTTAACCAATGTGGTATTATTATTCCGCCAAAATCTACACAGAGTAAATTTCAATCGGTGTACGAAGCGAAGGGATATATTAATACCATGCTGGATAGTATTAACTGGCAGGAAAATTTTACCATACAGGAGCAATATGGCATCAACAATGCCTACGCTACTATTATACGCAACCAGCGTTATATTATTTACGACAATGATTTTCTTGAAAGCCTGGATGATGCGGCTAATACCAAATGGGCTTCTATCAGTGTGCTGGCGCATGAAATGGGGCATCATTACCGCAATCATTTGGTTGACAGCAGGGGCAGCACGCCGCCAAAAGAAATAGAGGCTGATTATTTTTCGGGTTATGTAATGGCCAAGCTCGGTGCAAGTATGGATGAGGCGGTGCAGGGTATGGCGGTAATTGCTTCGCCCCGTGCAAGTGCATCTCACCCCGCAAAAAATGACCGGTTAGCGGCTATTGAACGAGGATGGAATTATGCAAAAGGATACGCCGGTAATACCAACCCCCAGGGTACTACCCAGCCTGCTCCGCAACCACAGCAAAACCCTCCCCCGCCGGCCAATGATGCAAGCTGGATTTATCTTTACCTGTATGGTAATACCGACATGACGGTTTTTCTTTCAGACGATGGAAGATCGTACACCGAAGCCCCGCTAAAAACCACACAGCCTTTTGTTTTTAAATTTGATGTGTACAATTACGGATGGCTAAAGTTTTGCCAGGGCAACAGCGCAAGAAGATACCAGCTTACACATGGTAAAGATTATGCCATCATCTGGAGCCGCCGTACAAATAGCTGGACACTTGTGCAGGTACCGTAGGGCGTTAGTAAAGAGATTGTGTGAAGAGTTATTTGTGTTGTCTGAACTGTGATTTGTTTGATTTGTTTGATTCGTTTGATTTGTATGAAAGGTGGTGTGAACTGTGATTCTTTTGATTGATGTGATTTGTATGAAAGAAGCTTAGAAAATTAAAATGATATATTAGAAATATAAATAGCAATTGAAGAAGCCATTTGTACATTTAATACAGCAATAATAACAATAAACTATAATGCTCTTTTAGAAAGAATAAACAAATACAATTCCTCTATAAAAAAATCTCAACAATCACATCAATCAAACAAATTACAGTTCACACAAAAATACCTTTCCAGAGGTCAAACAACCGCAGCTTCTTCCTTCCCCTCCACCTGCCCCTTATCTTCTTTTTTCTCCTGTTCAATAACAGGTATGGCATCAGTAAATATCAACCCGTTTGCTGCTGCATGCTCAGCGGCCCCTACCGTGTTATCTACAATAATCATTTCCACTTTATTTTCCCTCAGCGATTCCGAAACATCTACTGCTATTTTCTTTCTGTCGGGCAATTGTACATCCCTGATGTATATCGCCAATATGCGACCCGGAAATTCCTTTACCACTTCACGGTAAATAACAGGGTCTTCCTGGCCGCTATCCCCAATCAACACAAATTGCAATTGCGGGTAAGCTTCCAGTATTTGTTTAATTTCTTTTAGCTTATGGCCCTTATGGCCGCCGGCAAGGGCAGGTGTATGTTCCAGCCCAAAGTCACGGAGTAAAAGCGGGCCGGCAGGTATGCTGTTGAGGTCGAGAAAATCTTTTAATAAATCATACAGGTTCCATGGGCTGCTGCTAACATAAAAAAAAGGATTGTTGCGCTTACCATTGCGGCCAAGTTGCAGCGCTTTATAAAATTCGGCCACACCTGCAAAAGGCAACCGGGTACGGGCATTGTTAAGGAAGGTGGCCCTGCTCATGGCGAGCAGGTTGGTAGCGCCTGTTTTTACAACCGTATCATCAATATCACTAATGATACCGTACTCCGCATCCGGTGGCGGTATCATTACTTCTGCAAACACGTGCAGGCCTGCGGTAAAAGGTATCGGTGCATCAATAAGTTGCAGTGGCACCGGGTGCCAGAGTGCTTCATTAATAATGGGTGCAAGTGGTTGCAGGTTCAGTACAAAATATCCTTCCTTATCTGTAGTTACTTCATGCGTTTCGTTGGGCAATGTTATGCTAAGCCGGGCCCCGGGTACTTCATCGCTTTCAAAGCGTTTGTACATGTTCAGCAGGTTGTTGAGGATGGTGTCTTTATCGGTAGCAACAGATATTTTTTTATCCTCCAGCACACGGCCTTTAATAT
>JANMVB010000092.1:0-4988 GCA_031392305.1 Ferruginibacter sp. | reverse complement strand
TCTTAACGGATTATGTTGAAATTTTATAGCACTTTTTATTCGAGGCCGTAACAATATTCATTTGGAAAGTATATTGATATGAATGTAATTTTAAAAATACACATTGTTCATTTGTTTTCCCAATTTCCGCAGAAATTGCTGGACAGTGGATGTGTCACGAAAAAAAAGAATTTTACTTTGGCAATATTATTTTAAATTTATTCATCCTTTAGCTCCAGCTTTACCTACATCACTAATCATTTAAAAATTTAAGAATGAAAAAAAGCTTTACCTTTTTTTTCTTTACTTCCGCATTGAAATGTTGCAAAGGCCCGGGATAAATCTAATCTGCCTTGCCACGTTGTCCCCGCAATTGAATTTTAATTAAAAACGCAATTAAAGATCCACAATGGTATTTAGTACAAGAGGGCGACGCAACGATGATGCCCATAGCTGCTTCTTCGTTTGGACAATAAATTGTCTTCTCATTTTAACTTTGAAAATATTAATAACCTTTCATTCAGGTAAATATCTTCCACCAATTTCATCATCAAATTAAACACATGAAAAAAGTTTTACTCCTCACATTAACCTTAGCGTTAATTACCACTGCAGGGTTTTCGCAGAGAGACAAATTCTGGTCTGCCAACATCGAAAGCCCCAGCAGGATAGCCACTGACAAAGCCGTTGCAAGGCTTACCTATCCAAAGGTTTTTAAGTTATTCAATTTAAATGCAGCGCCTTTCAGGCAACAGTTATTTTCCGTTTTAGGCAATGCCAGAATGAATGCTTCTACCGTAATCAGCATACCAAATGCTGATGGCAACCTGGAAGAATTTGAAGTAACAGAAGCCTCTAATTTTGAACCTGACCTGCAGGCCCAATTCCCTGAAATCAGGGCGTATTCCGGCAGGGGAATTACAGATAAATCTGCCACATTAAAACTGAGCATCTCTCCACAGGGTGTGCAAACAATGGTGTTTAGAACTGATAATGATAATGAATTTATTGAGCCATATTCAAAAGACCATACGGTTTACTCCGTTTACCGGTCGCACAGGGACAAAGGCAAATTACCCTGGACATGTACTACCGATGAAAAGAATATGGCTGCAGACATTAACTCAAAGCTTCCCAATGATATACTTGCAGCCGGTGCCTCAACCGGGCAACTTAAAACTATGCGCCTTGCCCAGTCATGCAACGGGGAGTATGCCAACTTTTTTGGTGCAACCAGTTCAGCGCAGGTTGGCCTGGTGCTAGCAGCTTTCAATGCAACACTTACCCGCTGCAACGGATGTTATGAGAAAGACCTGGCTCTTCATCTCAATCTTATTTCAAATACTTCGGCTGTTATTTATTATAACCCGTCCACGGATCCTTACTCCACCACTTTATCAGCCTGGAACCTGCAGTTACAGCAAACTTTAACCTCCGTAATTGGTAGTGCCAATTACGATATTGGCCACATGTTTGGTGCATCCGGCGGTGGTGGAAATGCTGGTTGTATTGGTTGCGTTTGTGTTGATCCAGCCACCAGTAATTCACAGGCAAAGGGCTCAGGTATTACTTCACCGGCAGATGGTATTCCGCAGGGAGATAATTTTGATATTGATTATGTAGCGCACGAAGTGGGCCACCAGTTAGGGGGCAACCATACTTTTTCAATGTCGGCTGAAGGCACGGGACAAAACAAAGAAGTTGGTTCCGGCATTACCATCATGGGTTATGCAGGCATCACCGCACAGGATGTAGCGCCTCATTCCATTGATATATTTCATGAAACAACCATTGCACAAATACAGGCAAACCTTGCTACAAAAACATGCCCTGTTTCAATTAATATGACGGCCAACACTGCCCCATCCATTTCAGCAGTAAGCAATTATACCATCCCCATCAGTACACCATTCGCACTCACCGGTGCTGCAACAGATGCACAGGGTGATCCGCTTACTTATTGCTGGGAGCAAAACGATAATTCCACCACTACAGGTGCAAACAGTGTTGCATCAGCTACAAAAGCAACCGGGCCAAACTGGTTAACTTTTAGCCCGGTTACTTCCGGCACAAGAACGTTTCCAAAACTATCAACCATACTGGCTGGTTTAAATGTAACTCCACCATTGCCCGGTGGCGATGCAGGTGCAAATATTGAAGCCCTGAGTTCTGTGTCAAGAACTTTAAATTTCAGGCTAACCGTAAGGGATAATAACCCATACCAGGCTGGTGTAAAAATTGGGCAAACCGCCTTTACAGATGCAGTAGTTACCGTTACCAATACATCAGGCCCATTTGCTGTAACGTCACCCAACACAGCAATTACCTGGAGTGCAGGCGGCACAGCCACTGTAACCTGGAGCGTAAACGGCACCAATGCAGGCGCTGTAAGTTGTGCTGCTGTAAATATTTTATTATCAACCGATGGCGGGCTTACCTTCCCGACAGTGTTGGCAACCTCAACAGCTAATGACGGCTCAGAAACCATTGCAGTTCCTTCAATACAAGGCAGCACCAACCGGGTAAAAGTAGAAGCCGTGGGTAATATCTTTTTTGATATATCCAATGTCAACTTCTCTATTGGTGCACCGCCTGTGTGTGCATCACCTACAGGTTTAGCCACTTCTTCCATTACGCAAACAACTGCCACTGTAAGCTGGACTGCTGTGAGCGGCGCTACCAGTTATGATGTAGATTATAAAGCAGCTTCATCCGGCACCTGGATAAATGCAGCAACTGCCACAGCAGCAACATCAGTAAACTTAGCAGGCTTAACAGCAAGTACACTATACGATTGGAGAGTAAGGGCAACCTGCCCTGCCGGAACAGGCAGTTATGTGCAGGCTCAGTTTACCACCGCAGGCGTACCGGTTGTATGCCCCGGCACTTACGATGTTAGTAGCAACGGAACCATTACAGGGGCCGCTACCATACCACTAAATACGGATGTTAAGGGATTGATTGACATTAGGAACGACAATGATTATTACAGGTTTGTTATAACCAACGGCGGTACCATCACCATCACGTTAACTACCTTACCTGCAGATTATCACCTTGCATTACTCAATAGTGCCGGCACGGTGTTGCAGTCGTCAACTAACAGTGGTACCTCAAGCGAAACCATCAACAGAACAGTTACTGCGGGCACTTATTTTGCACGTGTGTATCCAAGAAACAACAAGGCTTTTAATGCCGGTAGTTGTTACACGCTAAGGGTACAAACCGGTACCGCATCAAGAAATGTAACCGATATATTTGTTCAGTCTCACAGCAACAAATTATCTGTATCTCCCAACCCAGGCACGGGTTATGCGGTTAACCTGGCTTTTAAAACTGAGGGTGCAGGCAATGCCACCATTTCCATTATCAGCCAAACCGGCTCAGTATTATTAAATAATATAGTTGCAGTAAATGCAGGAGAAAACACGAGGAAATTAGATATCAGCAGGCTGCCTGCCGGCATGTATTTTATCAAAATGCAAACAGGCGCCGAGGTACAAATGACCAAATTGGTTATCAGTAAATAAACGAAAATAATAAGCAGTAAAAAGAGGTTGCAATGTTGCAACCTCTTTTTTTATTGGTGAGTCTTTTAAATTATTTTTATTCTTTTTGTCCGGGCTGAGAAGCAATGAGCAACATCGTTGTGTCACTCACTTGTACCGCATACCTGTGTGGAACTTTACCTGCGTTGTTTGTTGAAAACATGAAGTCTTATCCTTCAACTTTCGTTTTATCGTAAAGGATATTACGTGTGCATTTATGCCCTGAAACATTAAGCAATATAAAATTATCCCCTTCTTCTTTCAAGTAACGCCATCATCATCAATCCCAGTTGTATGCGCTGCTCCTCACCTGCTTCAAATGGTGCATCCTGGGTAAGCTGAAACTTTCGCCCAAAAAACGATGCCTTCTTTGTGAAGGTGGCAACCAATGTACCATCAGGCCGCTTTACTGTATAGCTTGGGTTAAAAAGGTAACCGGTAAATATACCCAGCAGTGGCACTTCACTCAGCAAGCCATCCGCTACTTTTACCCAGGCGTTTTTTTCCTGTATCACCAGGTCTTGCTGATCCTTTTCGTCATACAGTTCATAAGCAGCTTTCCACAACGATTTCCAGCCTTTACGGGCAAGCCTGCCGACATGTTTATCGTCACTGGCAGTAATGGTATAAGTCGTATTGAAATCGAGCCATTTATTGGCACGGATATCATACAATAATTCGCTGCGGCTTTCGTCAGAAAAAACCTCTACATGTTCTTTAAACTTAAAGATCTTTTGTTTTACAAAAGCCTTGGTAACGCCGGTAGCATCCTTTGCAATAAAATCATTGTGAATGGTTCCGATTTTGAAACTGAAATCGTACGGATAAAATACATTATCCAGGTAATTGGTGGTTTGCATGGTGTTGTTAGTTTTAATTGAGGTAATAATAACGACAAATAAACAGATAAATTTTCAATGTGGGTATTTAATCTTTTTCATGTTCTATAGAACCAATACACCATAAGTATTTCGGGTCCGCCTTCCAGTCCAGGGCCTTTACCGGGCATTCCAGCATTAATCATTATTCAGGGATCACTTGTACAATCATATCATTTTCAAAAATGGAAGGCGAGGTGCCAATAAAGATGGCAGGCCCTGTAGTTGCAACCCTTAATTTAAGGGTGTGATTGCCCGGACCTACCTGTAATAATTTACTGCCGGTCAATAGCGGACTTCATCGTTTGGTACTATGTAACGGTGGAGGCTTACATCGCTGCCGTCCAGGTTCAACCGGAGATCTACCTGTGAGGTACCGCAAAATGCGCAGCCCCCGGCATAACAGGCTATATTTAAATTAACCAGCAGTTTAGCGTTACCTGATGTGGTAAAAGAATAAGTAATCCCCGGCACATCAGTAAGTGTGTACGACGACATTGATACGCTGCCAGTTCCCTTGATTACCACCGTGCTGTTATATAAACTATTGGTAGCAGAACCCCAGGATGCCGCCGCCGGACCA